>JAQBTI010000402.1 GCA_027624995.1 Chloroflexota bacterium | reverse complement strand
CGGAGCCGCCAACTACGCCGACGCGGTCAGGGCAGTCGAGCCTGCCAAGGATCGCTAATCAATTCCGACAGTCCAGCCGGGCCCATGTTCGCCAGCAATCGTTAAGCAAATACAAGCAACACAGAAAAGGAAGTGACCATGCCGGAACCCACGCAACGTATCGTCCTAGTGCTTTCCGTGCCGGAGTACGCCGCCGTCGCCGCCGTCGCCAAAGCCAAGTTCATCCCAGTTGCACAGGTCGTCAGATTGGCCCTAGTCCAGTACGGCATCACCGCCGTCAGGTGCGCGTCCTAGCCAGTCCAACACACAAAGTGGCCCCTGTGCGGCACAAACGCACAGGGGCCAGACCGCGGAACTAGGGAGGTTCCCAATGACCATGTCTAGCTTAACACCTCGCCCCCCGAACCAGGCGTCGCTCCTTGGTGAGCCCGTACAGGCCGCTTTCTTTGAGGAGTGGTGCGACCTGACCGCCGGCACCGCGCCGGACCCAGTCCAAGAGTACTGCGACAAGCTGGCACTCAGGCCACTCCCGGGACAGGAGCGGCTGCTATGAGCCGCCGCGCTGGGGCAGGCCCGATATGCCTAGGTTGACAGGCATGCTAAGATGATAGTAGTCAAGATAGTAGACAGGAGTAAAACACCCATGAGGAAGGCAACGTGCAAAGTGTGCGGGAATGTGTGGCTCCCCCGCGTGGCGAGGCCCGTGGAGTGCCCGAAATGCAAGTCGAGGAACTGGCGCAAGGGCCGGAAGGCGGCAGTGGCATGAGCGCGATGCATCCCACCCGGCACGAGCTAGTGGCCCAACGCGACCATGCCCGCGATGCTATCAACTGGTGTTCCGACCAGATCATGGCGCTGCCGTCGCCCATACTTCAGGACGACTTCACCAACGCGGCGTTCTCGCGGCACATCGACGCTTTTTTGGCTCTGGGGGCCGAATGGGGCGCGGAACACAGGCGTCTCTGCCTGATACTGGGGGCGTTATGAATCTTCACGGGCCACGGCCCATAACCAACGGAAAGGATGCCGGAGCATGAGTTACAAGGATTTCCGCGCACTGCAACGCGCCACTGAAGGCTCTTGGGACGATGCCGGGAAGCTGGCCCGTGTGACCGTCGTGCGTATCGCCGCAGCCGCTTACCGACTAGCAAGGGTGAAGTCGTGAACGCACGCCCCGCCATGCCCATCACGGATATCGAAGAGTCGCACGACGAACAGACCACCCTCTCCGCCCTGCGGAGATACACCGAGCAGCGTTCGCTGGCGAAAGATGCTACCTTGTCGCAAGCCGACGCCGCGAAAGTCCTCAAGGGCTGGCTGGACAACCACCCAGGACAGACCCTCAAAGACCGCGAGTTGGGCTGGACGGTCGAGTACCAGACCAAAGAAGGCCCAGGCTCGTGGGATATCGGTTCCATGCCCGACCAAGTCGTCCTTGATCTGGCGCGGGCCGGAGCCTTTGTCGCCGCGCAAAAACCTGCGCTGGATGCCCTGAGCAAGGCGCAGCCGCGCCTCGGTGCGGCTATCCAAAAGTACAAAATCCCTGGCGGCGAGCAACTCAGCCTCAGCGTGACGAATAAGCCATAAGGACAGAAGAAAGAGAGTGCGTTTATGCTCCAACGTATCGAGCCCAGAGAGAACCTACCTGCCGCAGCGGACAGTGTCGCGGACATGGAAGAACGATTCGCTATGGCCATCCGGCAGCGGAACCTGCTGGCGGATTACATCAAAAAGAACCTTGACCAGAAGCGGCATTTCTACCAGGTGCCTGGGTCTGACAAGCCAAGTCTGAACAAGGACGGCGCCGAGGTCATCGGCATGGCCCACGGGCTCAAGCCACGGTACGTCTGGGTAGGCGGGCCTTTAGAGCCGCCCGAAGATGACCGCCCATACCAGATCACTCTGAATTGCCAATTGTTCAACAGCCGTGGCGATTCTGGTGAGGGGCTGGGTTCGGCTAGCTCGCACATCACCAAGCGGAACGGACAACGTGTGCCACGACAGCCCGATCCTGGACTGCGGCACAACTCCACCGTCAAGATGGCCGCGAAGTCCGCCTATATCTGCGCCACGCTTGCCGCTACCGCCGCTTCCGAGTTCTTCACCCAGGATGGGCCGGAAGATGGGACTGCATTCGACAGCAGCGAGCCTGAGACCTACGAACGTGGCCTCTGCCCAGTCCACAAGGTTGCGTTCCTCCACCGCGAAGGCACAGCCAAAGCCACTGGCAAGGCATACGACTTCTGGGCCTGTCCAGAGAAGACCACCGACGGAAAGTATTGCCAAGAGCGGCCCTCGGAAATCGACGAGGCGGTCAGGGTAGTCGAGGCTGCGACCACTATGCGGTCGGCTCAGACTTCCACACAATCCTTGACGCCACGGCAAGCGCTCACCGCCCAGTTCGCCGCTGAGGTCAAACGCGTCGGCTGGCCCGACGAGCAGGTGCGCCACTTCCTATGGGCGACCTACCATGGCAGCACGGGATGGGCGTCCTTGAATGATGGGCAGATGGCTGACGCCCTGAAGCGTCTTAAAACTAACAAGGACGCACCGAAAACTGAGTGGGACGACCTTACTTCAGCGAACACGCTCATCGACGCCACAGCGGGGGAGGTGTAGCGATGGCTGAGGCCTTACCTGAAAGAGATCATGGGCTGATCGCATATTGACTCGCCGCCGTCCATCGTTATAGAGTACCAGCCAACCAGTAGTCCCTATAAGGACATTCCTCTCTTGACCAACGCACTA
>JAQBTI010000401.1 GCA_027624995.1 Chloroflexota bacterium | reverse complement strand
TCGCGGTATGGCCGGCGAGAACGACGCCATCAGCATCATCTACGTGCTGAACGAGCTTCCTCTTTATCGGACAAACGAGCAGAAGGGCGATTTCCGCATTAACTTCTGGCCCGAGGCCGGAGGCAGCGACGCGCCCCTCTTCCTGAACCAGACGTTCAGCACGGACGCTGAGCTGGGCATGTGGCTCCGCACCAAGGACTTCCGCCGAGCAATCTCCTTCGCCCTCGACCGGTTAGAGATCAACGAGGGCGTCTTCCTGGGACGCGGAACGCCTCAAAACCAGGTTGTTGACCCAGCTTCTCCTTTCTACCCAGGCATAGAGAGCGCCCAGTTCGAAGTCAATCATGACATGGCGATGGCCAACCAGCTTCTCGACTCGCTGGGGCTCACCGCGAAGGATAGCGCGGGCTACCGCCTCCGGACCGACGGCAAGGGCCGTCTGTCCTTCGTACTGAACATCCGCGAAGACGAAAGCGTCGATGTCAGCGAGTACATCCAGGACCAGTTGAAAGACGTGGGCATCGAGATCATCCTCGATGTTGACGGCAAGGCCAACTCGAACTTCATCCAGAACAACGTGCCTATGACGATGAATATCGACGCCTCGGCCCATCAGTCCAATCCGTGGCACGTCAACTGGACCCGTCTGGTGCCCCTCACTGCAGGCAGCTTGCTGGCGCCGTCCATCGGCAACTACTTTGAGACGCAGGGCGCATCCGGCATGGCCCCCGGCGGACCCGACCCTGCTTGGACCGACGCCATGGGCCGAATGACGGGCCCTGGAGGCTTCCCGGCGGACATCTCCGGCAACCTGAATGAGTTGGCCGAGCTTTGGAACGAGGGCAAGCTCTACGGCAAGTTCTCTCCGCAGCGTCTGGAGATCGCGAAGTCGATCTTCCGCATCAACGCGGAGGAGAAGTACAAGGTCGATACCATCGGCCTGTCCGCCACCCGACGCGGCGTGCATATCTCCCGCAACAACGTCGGCAACATTCCGATGACCGCCAACCGTGAGAAGTTCGGCTACCACCATGAGCTGTACTATTTCACCGACGGGACGGGCAACTGCGCTTGCCCGGGCGGCCAGCCGACATTCGTTCGACCGGAGAAGTAAACTCCGATCGCAATAGGCGAGAACTGCGGGGGGCGGTAACCAGGTAATGGGCCGCCCCCCGTATTCGTTTCCACCATGAATTCGCCCCAGGAAGGCCTGCAACAGTGAAAATCACCAATATCGAGACCCACGTCATTCATGCCCCCTTCCACGACTGGAACGCCGACGCCATCACCCGCTACCACGGCCGCATATTCACCACGCGCACGATCGTCGTGATTCAGACTGACGACGGCCTGGAAGGTGTAGGCGAGGACGGCGGAGAGTGGTCGGGGGCCCAGAAGCAGTGGGCCGAAAAGTTGAAGGGGACGAACCCGAGCAGGTGGCTGGCGCACTCAAGTCTCAGCCTGGGACTGTCCGAAGCGATCTACGACGTGGTCGGCAAGCGAAACGAGGTCCCTGCATACGCCCTCTTCGGCCAGAGGTCCGTCACACGGTCCGTCGCGGGCGGTTCTCCGCTCCAAAACCGCGTGCCGGTCTCGGCCTGGTGCGTGTCGCAGACCCCGGCGAAGATGGCTGAGGAGGTGAAGCGCGCCGCCGCACAGGGCCACACATGGCTCAAGTACCACACTAACCACTTCCACAACATCGTCGATCAGACCGAGGCGATGCAGAAGGTCGCCCCACGCGGCTTCAAGATCCACTACGACCTGAACTTCGACAGTACCGTCGAGCACATCGTGAATCTCGCTCGCGAGATGTCGAAGTACCCCATCGTCGGCGCGTTCGAGGACCCCGTCACCAACGAGGACTTCGAAGGGTACAAGCTGTTGCGCCACCGCACACAGATACCCATCTACTTCCACCACCTCCACATGGGCGGCCGGGAAGCTCTCCTTGGCCTTGCCGACGGCTATATGCTCGGCCACTCCGCCGTCGAGCAGGTGATCCAGCGGGCTGGGCTGTTCGAGGCCGCCAATACGCCGTTCATGCTCCAGAACACGGGCGGAAACATCACCACCGCCTTCGTCGCCCACATGGCATCGGTGTTCAAGATGGCGACCCTCCACCACGTCACGTGCCTTAACCTCTACGCCGACGACGTGGTGACGCCGGGATTCGAAGTAACGGCCGGCACTATCGCCGTCTCCGAAGAGCCCGGCCTGGGCCTCACCCTCGACCGCGACGCCCTGGAGCGCCTCAAGAACCCGCTGCCGAAGTCCGACAAGCGGGCCCTCGTGCGTATCCAGTACGCGGGCCAGCCTCCCATCTACGCCCGACCGCCCGTGCAGCATCTCGCGGACGGCGCGCCGGGGTACATCAACGTTAACGGCGGCGGCTACGACCAGCAAGTGGACCAGGACTACTTCGAGGACGACGGCTCAAAGGAGTTTCGGGTGCTGTGGGAAAAGACTGAGAGCGGGGTGGCAATGGGGTAGCCGGATATTCTCCGGTGTGGCTGAGCGTCGCTGTGGTAATTTCGGAGCGCCATGGGTTGGGTGTGATGTATGCTGAACATGAATGGAAAGCACATTGAACACACCGCTGGCGAATATTGTCGAAGGTTACCAGGACTCGCTCCCAGCGATCTTCCGGGAGCAGTTTCTCGCCACACCGGAGAATGGTTCCGACGTGGTGCTGGAAGGCACTATGCATCGCATTGTCCACCGCCCGAAGGTCCTTGCGCCTTTATTCTA
>JAQBTI010000400.1 GCA_027624995.1 Chloroflexota bacterium | reverse complement strand
AGATTCTGGTACATCGCCTCCGTCACGAAGGGCGTGAACGGCGCCATCAGCTTGATGAGCGTCGTCAGGCACTCGTACAACGTTGCATAGGCCGCCTGCTTGTCGGCGTCCACGTCGGACTTCCAGAAACGTCGGCGGCTGCGGCGGACGTACCAGTTGGAGAGGTACTCGACGAACTCCTCCATGGCGCGGGCGGCCGCCTCCGGCTCGAGCTCGTCCAGCCCTCGACTCACCTTCAAGACAAGCTCGTTCAGCTCCGAAACGATCCACCGGTCGAGCTCCGCCCGCTCCGACACCGGTGGCGCGGATGTGCGCGGATCGTACCCGTCGATGTTGGCGTATGTGACGAAGAAGGAGTAGACGTTCCACAACGGGATGAGGAAGCGCCGCCGCACGTCGTCTGCCTTACCATAGCCGAACAGCAGGTTGGCCGCCGGGTTCGTCGAGGAGTACATCCACCGCATAGCGTCCACGCCCATCTTGTCCGCGCCCTCGTTGAACTCGATGGCGTTGCCCTTGCTCTTGTGCATCTCCTCGCCCTTCTCGTCGCGCATGAGGGCGTAGCTGTGAACGGTCCGGGTCGGCTCGGTGTTCTCCAGCACCGTACTCATGGTCAGCAGCGAGTAGAACCAGTTCCGAAACTGGCCTGGGAAGCTCTCGGTGATCCAGTCCGCCGGGAACCACTTCCGCCAGTGGTCACGGTCATGGCGGTAGCCGATGGTCGAGAACGAAACGATGCCCGCATCCAACCACGGATTGCCGACGTCGGCGATTCGGGAGACCTTTCTGCCACAGTCTGAGCACTCTATTTTGACTGAGTCTATCCATGGCCGATGAGGCGAATTGCCCTCGAACTCCGGCCAGCCCTCGACGGCCCTGGAGCGAAGCTCATCTTCGCTGCCCATAACCTCAAAGTGGCCGCACTCACACTTGTAGATCGGCAGGGCCAGGCCCCAGTAGCGCTTCTTCGAGATCATCCAGTCGTCCATGTTCTTGAGCCAGTCCAACTCCCGCTGGAGTCCGAACCCGGGGTACCACGTGATCTTCCTGGCCACGTCCGCGATCATGTCCCGCAACTCGTCCATCGAGATGAACCACTCGTCCACCAGACGGTAGACAAGCTCCGAGTTGCACCTCCAGCACATCGGGTAGCGGTGCCGGTACTTCTCGACTCGGTAGAAGACGCCCTTCTCCTTGAGGCTCGCATATATAGGCTCTTTGACGTCGTATACGCTCTTTCCGGTAAGCCAATCGAAGCCGTCAACGAAGTTCCCCAACTCGTCAAGCGGCGCAATAACGGCCAGGTCCCCAAGCTCTTTGGACAGCGCGAAGTCTTCGGCACCCGCCCCTGGAGCTATGTGGACGATGCCCGTGCCTTCACTCTCGCTGACCTCATCCCACGCGACCACTCGGTGCTCCACCCCCTCCTGGACCGGCAACTCGTCGAACGGCCCGTTGTAGCGTAGGCCTACCAGCTCTTCGCCCTTGGAGTCCTCTACGATCTCATATTCGCCGCGCAGACAGGACACCAGGGCCTTCGCCAGGTACAAGGTCTCTTCTCCCTGGCGCACCTTCACATATGAAAGTTCGGGATGGACAGCCGCCGCAGCGTTCGACGACAGTGTCCACGGGGTGGTCGTCCATACAAGAAGCGACTCTTTCTCTCGCCCAATCAACGGGAAGCGCACGAACAAGCCGGGGTGTTCGACCTCTTGATAGCCCTCCGTCACGATCTCGTGCTGAGAAAGACCGGTCCCGCAGCGAGGGCACCAGGGCATCACGTCCCTGCCCTCGTAAATCCAGCCCCGCTCAAAGCACTTCTTGAGGAACAGCCAGATCGTATAGTTGTTCTCGTCCGACATCGTATGGTACGAGTTGTCCCAGTCCATCCAGTAGCCCAGCCGCAGAGACTGCTCCGATATGATGCCGGCGAATCTGCGAACCCGTTCCTTGCACAGCTCGACGAACTTATCGATCCCGTACGCCTCGATGTCGCGCTTGGATTTGAAGCCGAGTTCCTTCTCCACCTCAACTTCGATCCATAGCCCTTGACCGTCGAAGCCGTTCTGGTAGCGCTGGTCGAATCCCTTCATCGCGCGGTAGCGCAGGAACAGGTCTTTGTACGTCCTGCCCCATGCGTGGTGGACACCCATACGGTTGTTGGCCGTAATCGGCCCGTCGATGAACGAGGCGCGCTTCTCAGCGCCGACGTTGCGTTTCAGGTACTTGTCGAGAGTTCCGTTCTCCTCCCAAAACGCGAGTATCTCCCGCTCCAGCGCGGGGAAGTCCACCTTGGAACCGACCGGCTTGAACATCTCTGCACCTCTTCTCCAAACAAAAAACTCCCGCCCCAAAAGGGACGGGAGTAATATATTCCCGCGGTACCACCCTTGTTCCCCAACCTCGCCTGACGGCGGGCCGGAACTCTTATGTGTCCTCGGACTCTCGGTCGAAGGACCGCCCTGTTAACGGTGGGATTGGCCGTCGGAGCCTAATCGCTTGGCCATCGAACAGTCGCCAGGCATTCGGTCCGAGGCTCGGGAGGGATCTTCGCCGGGGCGCTCCGCGTCTGCTCTCACCACACCAGACTCGCTGTGCGACCGCGTTCCAGCTACTCATCTCCGTCTTAGCCTATGCATTAGAGGCTAGTCAATCCTGCGATTCATGTCAAGGTAACGCCTCTGTCCCCTGTCTCCTGCTAGAGCCCGCTACCTCGAAACGCCGTATCCACACAGGGCCTACGGCTAGAGCATGGGGATTAG
>JAQBTI010000399.1 GCA_027624995.1 Chloroflexota bacterium | reverse complement strand
CCCGGTTCCAGGGACTCCTGAGGAGCATGGGCTTCGAGGTCAAGCTGACCCCCTACATTCAACGGGCCGATGGCTCGACCAAGGGAGACTGGGACGCCGGTATCGCCGTAGACATGGCCGAATACGCGACCCACGCCGGCGTGCTGGTGCTGGCCTCTGGCGACGGCGATTTCGCGCCCGTGGTCCAAAAGCTGATCGGAGACCACGGCGTGGCCGTCGAAGTGTACGGCGTTTCCGACCTGACAGCCGCCTCCCTGAGACAGGCGGCGACATCGTTCGTACCAATTGAGGGTCGACTACTGCTTCCGATACCAACGACGTAGTAGCAACACGATACGAATAGCTAACGAGGCGGAGTCATGCCCATCTACCTGACTGAGAAGGATGTCGAAAGCCTTCTGACCATGGAAGTCGCGCTCGATGCGGTCGAAAGTGTGTTTCGCGAACGCGGAGAGGGCAGGGCCACCAACAAGCCTCGCTACCGTGTCCCCTTCGGGAACGGTTCACTACAGGTCATGTCTGCTGCCGCGCCAGGGCTGGGCGTCGTGGGTGTAAAGGCCTATACGGCGGCACGCGGGCGCGCGCGCTTCCATGTTCACCTCTACAGCTCCGAGACAGGCGAACTCCTGGCGATGATGGAGGCGAACGCGTTGGGGCAGACTCGGACTGGGGCCGCCACCGGTGTGGCCTCCAGGTACATGGCCCGCGATGACGCCACCACCATCGGCATGATCGGTTGCGGATATCAAGCCCGGGCCCAATTGGAGGCGGTATGCGCCGTCCGAGAAATCAGAGACGTCAAGGCGTACAGCCCCACGTCTGAACGTCGGGAGACTTTTTCGACCGAAATGAGCGCGAAGCTCGGTGTGAACGTGACGCCGGTCGATAGCGCGGAGGAGGCTACTTCCCAAGCCGATGTAGTCGTCGCTATCACAAGCGCGTCCCGGCCGGTATTGGAAGGCAAGTGGCTCCGTCCTGGGACGCACGTCAACGCGGCGGGAAGCAACCACTGGATGCGTCGCGAGCTGGACGAGGTCGCGGTCAGACGCGCCGAGGTGCTGGTCGTCGATGACCTGGAGCAGGCAAAGGTGGAGTGCGGTGACCTCATTTCACCGATCGAGCGGGGAGTTATCCGCTGGGAACAGGTGGCCGAGCTATCCGACGTGGTTACTGGTAGGGTGCCGGGTCGAGAATCGGCTGAGCAGATAACCCTGTTCGAGTCCCAGGGGATTGCTCTGGAGGACATCGCCACAGGTCTCCGCATATACGAGCTGGCTAAAGGAAAGGGCATCGGCTCCGAGCTCCCGGCCCTCTGACCGGCCTCTGTCAGGATAGTTGACCGCCCTTGTCCTCGGTACTACCATTGGCACCCGTCGGCGACTGGATACTGTCTACTCCCAGGAGTTTTTCACATGAAGGACATCTGCTGAAATGCGCGAGAGCCTGGATACCGTAGTGATTGGTGGCGGTCATGCAGGCCTGTCCATCAGCTACTTCCTGACCGATCGTGACAGAGAACACATCGTCCTGGAACGGGGACGGGTGGGCGAGACGTGGCGCAGTAGACGTTGGGACTCCTTTACCCTTGTAACTCCGAACTGGATGAACCAGCTGCCGGGCTTTCAGTACGATGGACCCGATCCGGAAGGCTATCTTCCACGGGACGACATCTCGGGATATATGGAGGACTATGTCCGGACCTTCAGTTTACCGGTTCGGCCCGGCGTCGCCGTAACAGCTCTCAAGGGCCGCTCACAGGGTGACGGCTATACTGTCCAGACGGGAGACGGTAGCTTCGATGCTCGAAACGTCGTTGTGGCGACGGGTGCTTTCCAGCTGCCGAAGATACCTGGTTTCAGCGCTGAGATTACACAAGACGTCCATCAGATCGCGTCTAACGACTATCGCAACCCAGACACCTTGCCTGACGGGAAAGTGCTGGTAGTGGGCAGTGGCCAGTCGGGCTGTCAGATCGCCGAAGAACTCAGTGACAGCGGTCGAGATGTCTTTCTTTGCACCAGCGGATGTGGGTGGATCCCTCGGAGATACCGCGGCCAAGATACGACTTGGTGGTGGGCAAAACACACAGGCCGTTTTGAGATGACCGTCGACCAACTTGAATCACCGGCCATGCAATTTGCCTGCAACCCACAGGCCACTGGGAAAAATGGGGGACACGACATCAATCTACGTCTGCTGGCGAGAAGCGGAGTCATCCTGCTGGGCCGTCTGGCCGGGGCCCGAGGCACCGTGATCGAACTGGGCTCAGACCTTCAGGAAAACGTGAGGAAGTCAGACGAGTTTGCGGCAAAAATAACCAAGAACATCGACGAGGCGATCAGCAAGGCAGGAATCGACGCGCCCAAAGAAGAAATCTCATACGACTCGGACCAGGCATCCAAGCTGGGCCTGCCCTCGTACGATACGTTGGACCTCAAGTGGGAGGGGATCAACACCATAATCTGGGCCATCGGGTTCGACCTGGACCATAGTTGGGTCGATCTCCCGGTCATTGATGATCAAGGCCGCGCAGTACACAAGCGCGGAGTCACCGAGCAGCCGGGGCTCTACTTTCTCGGCCTGCACTTTCAGCATACGGCCAAGTCGGACCTCTTCTTCGGTATCGGTGAAGATGCCGAATACATTGCGGACAGCATCGAGACGAGGTACTAGCTGGAGCTATCGCCAGGCTGGCTACCGTGCTGAAAAAGAAGAGGGCGGGTCTGATGACCGCCCTCTTCGTAGTCCTTGCGTTCTTGGCG
>JAQBTI010000398.1 GCA_027624995.1 Chloroflexota bacterium | reverse complement strand
GGAGCAACGTTTGGTACGTTGCTTGGGCCTCCATCGGCAGCGGTGGCTACGCCCGCCCGGGCCCCGACCCGTTGACTGCGGAGGCGGCCCCGCGGTGACACGCGGCCAAGCGCGATCCGACTTGTGAGAGCGCTGAGGTCACGAATGGATTTTCGATTGTCGGCGGGGAGGTCCTTTGACGGGCTCAGGACGACGTGAACGCAATCACACTATTCCGTTTCACCCTGGAACGAGGGTTGGCGCGACCGTAATTGCATGGGGACGACTCGGTTAACTAAGTTAAAGGCATCGTTGTCGCCGCCAGGCCGGTCCTACGGCAGCCACTTCTCGTAGAATCGCTGCCAGTTTCCGTGCATGATGTTGGAGACATCCTCTTCCGTGTGTCCACGACTCTCGAGTACTCCGACCAGCTTCTGATAGTCGGCGGCAGAGTCCACCCCGTGAGGCGCACCGGTCCAACCTACAGCTCCGCCCAGATCGGACCCTATCGCAGCGTGACGGGAGTCACCTGCCAGCTGACACACGTAATCCATGTGATCGGCCACATCTTCCAGCGTTACGTTTTCCCGGGAATAGGTTTCTCGCCGGCCCGGAATGTCGACCCAGTCAATCCCCGGCTTGTATAGCATGAACGCGTCCAGCGACGTTCCGATTACGCCTCCGCGTTCGATCACGCGGCTGAGGAGCTCGTCTGGAAACTGGCGCTCTCCGGGAACGAGCGCACGGCAGTTCTGGTGGCTCGCCAACACGGGGCCGGAGAATAGGTCCATTGCCTGTCGGACAGATTCATCGGACGTGTGGGTTACGTCGAGAATCATTCCGAGGGCGTCCATCTCTCGAAGCAGGTCTTTTGCCGGGGGGAAGAGCCCTCCGTCGGTACCAGTCCCGGTGCCGTGAGAGTAGGTGCTCACACCGTAGTGTGACAGGCCAATCACCCTGACTCCGAGATTCCACCACTCGTGGACCTGCTCGGGCCACAGTATTGGATCGGCTCCTTCGATGCCGATGACCATGCCTACGGGCAGATCAGAGTAATCGTCCGCCTCGGACCACTCGCCCATGTGCGAGCTGAACTGGTCACCACTCGTTAACACTCGGGCCTCGCCCTTCTCGTCCAGTATCTGGTAGTAGGCCGCCTGGCCGCGCGCCATGGCATAGGCGATGTCTCCGGTACGATAGCCCCAAATGGGACTTCCAGGCCGATAGATCCCTCCCCACAGCTTGGCTAATATGACCGCGACCCCTCCTAGACGGAAGGTCGGAAGCGATACCACGGCCTCGGAGTTGGGAACTACTGGGACCCAGTTTTTACCCGAGGACGGCGAGTTTCGCACATCCTCGATCGACATTGTTAGGTCCTGATCCCGTTCCATCGCTCCGATCATAAATCCACAGTCGCCGTCGATGATCAACATATCCGTATATCTCCTTCAGCGTCCGATCCGGCCCTTTTCGACCAGAGCATTTTACG
Organism: Chloroflexota bacterium; assembly: GCA_027624995.1. Taxonomy (GTDB): domain Bacteria; phylum Chloroflexota; class Dehalococcoidia; order Lucifugimonadales; family CATQGZ01; genus CATQGZ01. The sequence continues at coordinate 1,298 of JAQBTI010000398.1, read as the reverse complement.
GCACGCAGGGTGATCCTTGATCGACCTTTTAGTCTACATTCCCCATATCAAACTGCGTGGCTCAGGTAACACACCATGCTCGACGAAACCCATCGCAGCGGTGCATGTCGGCGAACGCCGCCACCGTGTCCGAGGTGCAGACGGACGCATAGCCGATGTCGCTACGGAAGTCCTAGAACAGGCTGGCGTCGGTGAATTGGGTCATCCCCGTGAAGTCTTCAGTCCACAAGTCTTCGGTTACGAGGGCCGCCGCCGCCGCCTCTGGTGGTGTTTTGGGAGTCATTTCAACGTGCATTTGATAGGGCTGCTTAGAGAGCCGCTTAAAAAGTGAATCGGGCGGACTGCGCCGCCGTGGCCGCCTTATCCGGCCTCAAAACTAGGTTGAGCGAACGGACATCGCCTTCAGTGTTGGGGTTGGCCTCGGCGACGCCTTCCATCTGCAATAGCATCAGCCCAAGCGAAACGGGCTCGCGCAGTCCAAGCCATATGTCCGCCCCGCCCATGGGATTGTTGTTCAATCGAAGGAGCCGAAGCTCCGGCATCTGCCGGACTTGCTGCGTGAAGCTGAATATCAGCCCAAGACCGCCTTCTACCCGCAAGGTCAGATGTACGGTCCCTTCATAGAGTTCGGCCTCGTCGGATAAAGCCTCCGCATCAGAAGGAGGATCCTCGTCGGACTCTGTCGATGGCATCCCGACTGCTGGCTGAGCTAACGTAATCTGTTGCGTGGCCGCCGATGTGCTTCTGAAAACGAACGAGGCTTCGCTACTAGCAAGTCGGATTATGTCGCCGTGCTTCAGAAGATACTCTCCCTCGGGGACCTTCTTATTGTTTACGAGGGTGCCATTCGTGCTATACAGATCGCGAAGGCAGTAGCCGGTGTCGGCACCAACGATCTCTGCATGGTGGCGGGAGACACCCGCTTCAGGGACGAACACGTTGTTATCCGGTTGCCGGCCCATCGTGGTCGTGCGCCCGTGCAGTTGGATAGTCTCCCCGTCATTGGGCCCACCCTCTATGACGAGCACCGGTTCATAGGTCGGCGGCATGTTGACCTTCCGGCTGTTAATATTTTGTGTCAGGGCAGCCAGGGCTGTGGTTACGGCCCGGCCTTTTCTTCATCATGGCAGTGTGAAGTAGACTGTCGCGCCCTGTTCAACAGCACCCTCTGCCCAGACACGACCTTCATGCGCCTGAATGATTCGCTGGACCGTTGCCAACCCGATACCGACGCCCTCGAAGAGGTACCCTCAAAAAGTGTGTAAATAATCAGGCGGTGTAACCTACCTCTGAGCAAA
>JAQBTI010000397.1 GCA_027624995.1 Chloroflexota bacterium | reverse complement strand
GATGTTCAGCGCCTCCTGAACGGCCTGTTCGAAGTTGTCCCCGCGCTCCCTCATGTGGGTGGAGTAGATGCCGCCATGGCGGCCGACAACCTCTGCGAGGGCAATCAGTTCCGCCTCGTCGGCGTACCGCCCCGGAGAGTATTCCAGCCCCGACGACATGCCCACCGCGCCCGCAGCCATCGCTTCGTCAACGAGGGACCTCATCGTGTCGAGTTCCTTGCCCGTGGCCGGCCTGGCATCGTAGCCCATCGCGGCGATCCGGACCGTCCCGTGGGGCACAAGCGGAGCGACGTTCATCGACTGTCCCTTCGCAAAAAGGGCGTCCAAGTACTCCTCGAAAGTAGTCCAGTCGAAGCCGATACCCCAGTCGTCATTTACCCCGATCGTAACCTGCTTGGCCAGCTCCTTGTCCGGCGCGGGCGCGGGACCGTGGCCGCAGTTGCCGGTCACCGACGCCGTGATCCCCTGGCGAATGCCACTCTGCGCGAGGCCGTCAACATACAGCGGGAAATCGGCATGGCTATGGATGTCGATGAAGCCGGGCGAGACGACCTTGCCCGTGGCGTCCCATGTCCGGGTTCCTTCAATCTCGGACGCGTCGCCGACTAAGACGATCCTGCCTCCGTCGATCATCAGGTCGGCCTCGAAACCGGGGCGGCCGGTGCCATCGAAGATCGTTCCTCCGAGTATTGTCAGGTCTACCATGAAGGCCTCCAAGCGGTGAGATTCGCAGACGCAATCGTAGCAGGCCTTTTGCCGTACACTCAAACGTTAGCCGAGCGCGAGCCGTCAGCAGGCCGTCTACGAACGGGCGCGAACTCGAGCCTATATCGTCGACCACCGCTTTAGATTCCTCGCCCAAGTCTCGGAATGATATGTCAACTAGGCTAACTGGGTTATGCCTAGCGGATACAGTCGCTCCAAGTTCCCGCCCATGATGGCGTCGTGCTGCTCCGGGGTCAGGAAGTCGCATTGGGTGTCGAAGAGAATCCTCGACTGTTTGTAGGTGACCGTCCGCTCGACGCACGGCATGTCCGAGCCCCACATCAGGCTTTCGGCCCCGAAATCGTCGACAAGCGTTCGAACCACATCGCGTAGATCCTCGGCATACGGCGGGAACTCTACGTCGGCGGCCATCAGGTGGAGCATCAACTCCATGTGCCAGCCCTCTCGCCGTAATAGAGAAGCGATCTCCGGCGGAATCCTGTAGCGGTCCGGGCTTCCCTTCTCAAAGAAGATGTTGCTCAGTCCGTGGGTCAGGACCGACACTATCCCAGGGTATGCGTCCGCCCATTCGTTGAGCTCGCGAAGCTCCCTGATGTAGTCCTCGCCGATGGGCCGCACCATCGCGCACGGACTCCAGTGAATCGGGATCCCAAACTCCCCCACCAAGTCCCACAGCGGCCTGAGGGACTCGTCATTTACGCCGGTCTCAAAATCGTTGTGGAAAAAGCCGCCCGTCGAGAAGTAAAGGGCCGACGCGCCCAGCTCCTTGACCTGTCGCCTAAGACGGTCGAGTTGGTCTGGCTCGCCGCCTCTCCACTCATCGACCTGAGCCCCTGTTACGAACCGGCCCGGATAGCGTCTCAGACACTCCGCGAAGAAGTCGTCCAGGTACCCATATATCCGGTCGTGCTGGAGGAACGCCCGGTCCACGCCGACGTAGTCCATCTGAGCGATCATGTAGTCCGCAGGCGACGACATATCCCAGAGCGTCGGCGGCATCCACTGGATGTGGTGCTCCTCACCCTCGTGAGTGAACTCCAGCTTGCCGAATCTGCCGAAGCGAAAATCCACGTCGGGCTGCCAGGAAACCCCGTCCTTTTCACCGGCCAGAATCGGCTTGGTGACGACGGAGTTGTCGCGAGTCCTCCGGATACCCTGGCCGTGAAAACGCACGTGGTGCTGTAGCTCGCCGAGCCGTTCTCGCATCATCCCGCCGGAATCTTCCGCCAGGGGGGGGAAGCAGTGGGCGTGCGCGTCGAATACTACTGACATTGTGTCCTCCTAGAGACCGGTCTTCAGACGCTACGGCGGGCCTTCCGGCGCGGCTCGGATAGGCCAGACTGCAATGGTATGCCCGCGCCGTAACGTAGTCCAGTGCTCAGAATCGAGAACAGCGGCGGCGGGCCTACCATGTGATATCATTGGTGCGTCTCCGAAGCTGCCGAGGCCGGTGCCTCGCGACGCGGAGGCCGATGTGCGCGAGCGCTTGTAGCTCAGTTGGATAGAGCGCAGCCCTGCGAAGGCTGAGGCCGTGGGTTCAAGTCCCGCCAAGCGCACCATCAAACCAGGCCCCGAACGGTCCTCCTGGAGATCGGGCGATTAGCTCAGCTGGTTAGAGCGCCTGCTTTACACGCAGGAAGTCGGCGGTTCGAGTCCGTCATCGCCCACCACCTTGCCAGAACGGCAAGAAGTTTGCCGAAGTGGCAATACTCCTCAAGCAAAGACCAAAGGTCCCCTTGTTTGTTGTCGCCAACTACCTACGGCGATTAAGCCATGAATCGGTAACACCCTTTGCTACGTAGGTTCCCGTATTTTCATCTGTCTGCGTGCTCTTTGCTACGAGCACGTTGGGTCTGTTTGTTCTGTCGACTCCTCGAGTCGCGTCCCACTAACGGAGACTTCCGGCAACCTGCTGTAACGGAACAGCCGCCACAGCTTTCGAATCACTTTTGGTCTACCAAAGGGTCATTTCACGAAAACCTCGTTTCTGGGCCAGACGTCCGAGAACCCGCCACTGCCTTCGTTAAGGCGTTGACAACACCAA
>JAQBTI010000396.1 GCA_027624995.1 Chloroflexota bacterium | reverse complement strand
CGTCAACGAGGAGCTGGACAAGCTACGGCACTCGGCGACACGTTCGCTGCTGACCAGGCGGGACGTCCTTATAGTGGCCTCGGTCTCGTGCATCTTCGGCCTAGGCTCGCCGGAAGAGTACCAGAGCTTCGTCTCGTACGTCCGCAAGGGCGAGACGCGCAGCCGGAACCGGCTTGTCCGCGAGCTCGTCAATATGCAATACGAGCGGAACGACTTCGACCTGGCGCGAGGCCGGTTCCGAATACGAGGGGACACGCTTGAGGTGCTCCCGTCCTACGAAGAGATCGGGGTCCGGATCGAGTTTTGGGGCGACCAGGTGGAGCGTATTGTCCAAATCGACTCACTAACGGGGGAGATCCTGGGCGAGCGAGACGAGATCGAGATCTACCCAGCGAAGCACTTCGTCACTTCCGACGAGAAGCTCCAGGCAGGACTCGGAACCATCCAGACCGAGCTCGACGAGCAGCTCGCGATACTCAAGGCCTCGGGTAAGTTACTAGAGGCCCAGCGCCTAGAGTCGCGGACCCGTTACGACACTGAGATGATGCGCGAGACCGGCTACTGCTCGGGGGTCGAGAACTACTCGCGGCACCTCAGCGGCCGCGAGGCGGGCAGCTCGCCCTACACATTACTTGACTACTTCCCCGAAGATTACTTGCTGTTCGTGGACGAATCGCACATGACGCTGCCGCAGATCAGGGGAATGTATTTCGGTGACAAGTCGCGCAAAGAGGTTCTTGTAGAGTACGGCTTCCGCCTGCCCTCGGCACTCGACAACCGGCCTCTCGGATTCCAGGAGTTCGAGGAGCGAGTCAACCAGGCGGTCTACGTCTCCGCCACGCCGGGGCCATACGAGCACCAGCACAGCGAGCAGATGATCGAGCAGGTAATCCGTCCGACCGGTCTCACCGATCCGGTGGTAGAGGTTAAGCCCACAGAGGGGCAGATCGACGACCTCCTCCACCAGATTCGAGAGCGGGTTGACCGGGGAGAGCGCTGCCTGCTGACGACCCTTACGAAGCGAATGGCCGAGGAGCTGGCCGATTACCTGCGCGAGATGGGCATCAAGACCCACTACCTGCACTCGGAGATTGACACTCTGGAGCGGAGCGAGATTCTTCGAGACCTTCGGTTGGGAGTGTACGACGTTGTCGTCGGCATCAACCTCCTGAGGGAGGGACTGGACCTCCCAGAGGTCAGCCTGGTGGCAATCCTGGATGCCGACAAGGAAGGCTACCTCAGGTCGCAGACATCGTTGATTCAGACGATCGGCCGGGCCGCGAGGCACATCGACGGTCACGTTATCATGTATGCGGACAGGGTCACTGACTCGATGAAGCGCGCGCTCGATGAGACCGAACGGCGCCGGGACATTCAAAAGGCCTACAACGAAGAACATGGCATAACACCCCAAGGGATCCGGAAGACGATCCATGACATCACGGAGCGCGTCAAGGCCGTGGTGGAGACGCGGACCGAGTACATCGTCCAGGGCGAGTTGCCGAAGGACGACCTTCTACGGCTGATCAAGGACCTGGAGGTGCAGATGAAGGCGGCGTCTCGCAATCTGGAGTTTGAGAAGGCGGCCCTGCTCAGGGACCAAATAGTAGACCTGCGTAAGGTATTGGCGAGCTAGGGGCGGCGGCGGCACAGCCGGCGGCACAGCCGCTCCACCGTCCGAGCTAGGGCGAGTCACCCCGGTCCAGCATTTGACGACGCGATTGGTTCAGTGACCCGAGTCGAGCCGCCACTGTTGGGTCGCGTCACCCGTCATGGCGCTGCCCCCATACTCTGAGCGTCGGCAATCGTCGACAGGGGCACTCTTTGCTTGACCCTAATGGGTAGCGCACCGCCTCGCGGTAGCCGTCTCCGCTCGGAGCGTAGGCCGTCAGACTTCACGACAGTGGCCAGTCACGAGGCTCGTTCAAGGCTCTAGTCCGGAACAGGTGCCCGACAGCCTTATGCCACGCAATACGAGGCAGAAATGCTGATCGCGGGGATAATCCTAGCTGCCACTTACCTTGGGGTCGCGTTTACCAGATTGCCGCGCGTAAACATAGACCGCCCAGCGGCGGCGCTTTCCGACGCCGTCCTCATGGTCCTTTTCGGGGTACTCACCTTTGACGAAGCGGTCTCAGCAATAGACTTTAGCACCATTGCTTTTCTCTTTGGCATGCTGCTGCTGATGGTGGTCTTGAAGCAAGGAGGCTTCTTCACCCTCCTTGCCAGACGGACGATTGCGGTCGCGAGCAGCCCTGGCAGGTTGATGGTCACCGTGGTAATCGCGACGGCCGTGGCCAGTGCTCTTCTGGTAAACGATATAGTAGTGCTGCTCTTCACGCCCGTGGTGATCGGCGCGTGCCGCTCCCAGCGAATGGACCCAGTCCCGTATTTCATAGGAGAGGCGATGGCGTCGAATATCGGCTCCGACGCAACTATCGTGGTCAATCCTCAGAACATGTTGATCGGCGTGACCTTGGGTATATCGTTCGCGCGCTTCTCTGTGCACCTCGCTCCCGTCACCGCCGGCAGGCACCCTCATATTGATAGCCGTCCTGTGGGCTTTCTGCAGGGGAAGGCCGCCTCAGGAGACGGCCGCCGCTCAGTCAACCGGCGCGGAGTCGATGCCCGCCACAGAAGTTGCGATCGACCTAAAGATGCTCGGCAGATCTGTGCCGATATTAGCCCTGGCGACCGGCGCGTTCTTTTTCAGCTCGACACTGGGCGTGAGCCTTCCGGTGCTAGCTCTCCCCGCCGGAGTTGCCGCAGTCCTC
>JAQBTI010000395.1 GCA_027624995.1 Chloroflexota bacterium | reverse complement strand
CAGCACTCAAGCGGGACGCTAATCTGCTCATATGGTTACCGGGAGAAGCCATACGGTGAGCGCATCATGCTCAGCCGAGACGGGGGCGATTCCTGGGAGTACGACTACATCCTCCGCGACGACGGCCCGCACCCCGACCTAGGCTACCCTTCAAGCGTCGAGCTTGGCGACGGCAGTATCCTGACCGTCTACTATCAGCAGCCCGAGAAGGCAGACGATAAATGCTCCCTGCTGTACAGTCGTTGGGAGTTGCCGGCATAGCAGACAGTTTTGAGACACCAGACCAAGAAGGTAACGGAATGAAGATAACGAAGCACGAACCCGGAATGTTTAGCTGGGCCGATCTGATGACTCCAGACGTGGAAGGCTCCCAGGCCTTTTACACTCAGCTTCTGGGTCCGGATCCCGTGGATGCCCATGGGCGAAGACGCGGGCTCCTACTCGATGCTCATGAAAAACGGCAGAGCCGCGTGCGCCATGTTTCAGATGGACGAAGGGATGAAGCAGATGACCGGAGGCGACGCTTATGGTCCGCGTACTTTACGGTCGATAGTGCCGACGACACGGCGACCAAGGCCAAGGGGTTGGGTGCGACCCTCGTCAATTAGGCGTTCGATGTATTCGAGTCTGGCCGCAAGGTGGCGATTCAGGACCCGACCGGAGCCGTCTTCCAGGTCTGGCAGCCGAAGAACGAGATCGGGGCGCAGGTCTTCGGTGAGCGTGGCACCCTCGGCTGGGCCGAGCTGTACACTAATGACACGTCTGCTGCGGCCGACTTCTACTCAGCCCTGTTCGGCTGGTCGGCCAGCACCGTTCCGGGCGGTGGAGGCCAGGAGTACACCCTGTTCCAGATCGAAGACCGGCCAGCCACCGTCATGATGGCTATCCGCGAGGAGTGGCGTGAAATGCCCCCGAACTGGTCTATATACTATCAGACCTTTCGGGGCCAAGGAAGTCGGAGGCTCTATCAAACAGGGCAATCGCATCTAAATTCCTCGCCAGCTTTGGGTCGAGTCACAAAAGGTCGATGGGAACTGAAACGCCTCGCTAGCCTCCAACGGATTCAAGACCACATGTTAGTTTTTGCAACGTGTTTCGACAAGTGATCCGTGGTTACCGCCGAAAGTAGAAAGCCCAATTTAGATGCGATTGCCCTGCTCTATCAAAGCCGCAGAACCGGACTATCTCTGGTATGCTTCGCTGAGCAACGCAAACAGTCGACCTTTGGCGACTGAGAATACAGTTTCAGAGGGAGGAACTGATGACCCGCAAACACGAGGTGATATTCGAAACGGATGGAAGGCACTCCAGCGTCTACCTTTACGAGCCGCCGATGGGCGCCCGCCAGTACGGGGAGCCCATCGACGAGGTAATCGGTCTGGGCGTCGATACCATCAGCTACGTCGTCGGCGACTGCAGCGTGCTGCTTTACGACACGAAGGTGGGCGAGCGGTGGGGCCACAACGTTGACCTGACCGACCATGCCGTCTGGTACAAGGCCGCTATGAACTGCCAGGCAATGATTGAGAGTGGGGCCGACCCTCTCAGAGTCGTCTGCGACCATGCTCATGAACGGGGATTCAATTTCCTGCCCCACCTGCTCCTGAACATGCACCACACCCACCACGACCGGGTCACGAACTGCCGCGTGGCCGATTTCACCACCGACCATCCCGAGCTGCGAGTGGGACCGGAGCCGGACTTTCCGGAATCGCAGTTCGACCAGCCCAACCGATTGACGTACGCCTCGTCCCTTGTCCGAGACAACCGATTGGCGGTCATCCGGGAGCTCGTGTCCGACTATCCGACTGACGGCATCGAGGTCAACTTCGCAACCTATGCCCCCTTCATCGCCCGACGCGAGGTGGCCGAGCACACCGAGACGCTGACGGAGTGGGTCCGCGAGATACGACGAGTCTGCAAGCAAGCGGAAGTAGCGCAGGGCAGGCGCAAGCGGCTCGTGGTACGGGTCGCGGCAACCGTCGAGGGCAACAAGATGATAGGGCAGGACATCGAGACCTGGATTCGGGAGGGTCTCGTCGACACCGTCATCGCGATGCCGGTTGGAGGGGACTTTTCCAGCGAAGTCTCGCGGCTGCGCGAGCTTGCGTCAATAACTGAGGGGACCGAGGTCAGCCTCATTGCCGGCCTCGACAGCGTCGGCGACGATCAGACCCCGGAGATCCACCGGGCCGCGGTGGTGAACGCGTACGCGGCAGGAGCCACGGGGATACTCTACCACAGGTACTACCCGGCGCCACACCGGTACCCGTACACGCCTCAGGACATGGACCGGCTCCGCTACCTTCCGTATCCCGACATCATGGCCCACAAGGACAAGACGTTTCATATCGGCCCTGCGTTTGACCGCGGCAAGAGCGCCTCTTTCGGTCTTACAGACCAGCTACCACAGGAGCTTGAGGTAGGGAAGGCCGGCAAGGAAATCACCATCGATATGAGCGACGACATCTCCTCCAAAGAACAGGCAGGTGAGCTCTGGCGATGCGAGCTTCGCATCATGCTCAACTACATGCTCCACACGGACCGGGTGAAGGTCTGGTGGAACGGTGTCGAGGTCCCGGAAGACCGCATTCGAAAGACGGACTGGGTGTTTCAGATGCGTCCCCGCCCGGACTATGTCCGTGGCTACCGTCTTCACGTCGACCTCAAGAACGGAATGACGCCGGTCGTGGGGGTCAATACGCTCCGGGTAGACCTCCTGGAGAAGGATGCCAAACTGGTGCAGCCGGTGACCGTGACGGACATCGATCTGGCAGTCCAATACTTGCCTCACCGC
>JAQBTI010000394.1 GCA_027624995.1 Chloroflexota bacterium | reverse complement strand
GGGAGAGCCGAGAGAATGGTCGCCATTCTGGGCTTTCCGATATAGCAACGGCTCGTGTCCAGGTGAGCCCCACCCTCGGTGTTATTCCAGTGCGTGACGCATGCGATCCTCAAGCCGAAGCTTCCCAGCAGGTCGAGCCCCGGGATCCAATGCGGGTCCTCTCCGACCTTGAATATCTCATACGTCGGTACGGCGTTCTCCCCGACGGCAATGGCGCCGCTGCTGGAGAAACCAAGGGAGGCGCCGAGGCGGTGGCGCGCGAGGATCATGTCCCAGGCCAGACTTCCCGCGAGGTGTCGTACGGCATAGCTAGGGCTGCCCGGTCCCATGAATATGTAGTTGGCGGACAGCAGCGGACGGAGAACGTCGAGGTTGTTGGTCCCGAGCTCCGAGTCGTTACGGCGAGCCGGAATTACGGTTATCGAGGGCCTGAAGTTTTGCAGCCGATGCTCCATGAAGTCTGAGACTCGATTGGCTACGTACGACGAGTTTAGCTCGAAGCCGGCAGGCGTTTCCATAATGGAAACGTTCACCGGAGGAGCCAGTTTTCGTAGCGCCCATTCGTGGAGGACCCGCCCGCTAGGGGAGGTCTCACCAGACCCCATCAGAGTTATCAGTCCAGGTATCGACATAGTGACTCTTGAGTCATAGCAGGCATATCGTAGCATCTGATGCAGTGTTCACGTGAGAGGTGCGGACGTCAGCCGACTCGGTCTCCTGTGACTTATTGCAGGTAATACGCTGTGTGGACGGGACTCACCTTGCTATAATCCCGTTGGCGCCTTGCGCCATACTCTCACAAGAGGTCGATTCATGGCAGTGAATTTTGGAAGATAGCTCGGAGGCAGTCGTCAGGCTCGTCTTTCAGCTTGCCGTCATCCTGATCGTGGCAAAGCTGGGGGGCGAAATATGTGAACGATTCTTGAAGGTCCCGCCTGTACTCGGGGAGCTTGGCGCGGGAATCCTCATAGGACCGTTCGCGCTGGGTGGAATAGACATAGCCGGGCTGGGGCCACTGTTCGAGGAGTTGGCACACACCTCAGATGGTGAGGAAGGGTTCCAACTCCCGATTTCCCTGAGCCTGTGGTCGATCGCGCAGGTCGGAGCGATTGTACTGCTGTTTTCCGCCGGGTTGGAGACAGATCTGCGACAGTTCGTCCGATACGCGGGTCCCGCGTCGATAGTCGCGATCGGTGGCGCCGCGGTCCCGTTCGTGTTGGGCGACGTCATCACCGTCGCCTTCGGGTACGCTGATGGCTTCACCGACCCCGTAGCGCTCTTCGTGGGCGCCATCTTTACGGCCACTTCGATTGGAATCACAGTCCGTGTCCTGGCAGACCTGCGGCGTTTGGACACGCCCGAAGGAGTTACGATCCTCGCTGCGGCGGTACTGGACGATGTCCTGGGTATCCTGGTACTTACCGTGATACTTGCGATCGCCCTGGAAGGTGACATATCGCTCTCGTCCACCGGCCTGATCGCGTTCAAGGCGTTGGGGTTCTGGCTCGCACTTACCGGCATAGGCATCCTGCTCTCCAAACGAATATCGGACCTCTTCAATAGATTCCAGGTGAGCGGCGCCTCACTGGGCCTTGCGCTCGGGCTGGCTTTCCTGGCGTCCGCGCTAGCCGAGAGCGTGGGTCTGGCCATGATTATCGGCGCCTTCTCAATCGGACTTGCCTTATCCGGAACGGACCTGGCCCACAGGCTGGAGGAGCCGCTACGCGGAGTGTATGCGGCGCTTATCCCCATCTTTTTCGCGGTGATGGGAATGCTAGTGGACGTGTCAGACCTCGGGGCGGTGTGGGAGTTCGGACTGGCCGCGACGGCGCTGGCCATCGTCGGGAAAGTCTTGGGTAGCGCAATCCCTGCCCTCTTCACCGGCTTCAACGCCATCGGTGCGTGGAGGATCGGCATAGGCATGCTTCCGAGGGGCGAGGTGGCGCTCATCATGGCCGGCATCGGTGTCGGCGCCGGTGTCATAAGCAGCGATCTCTTTAACGTCGCCATAATTGTGACAATCGCGACGACCGTGCTGGCCCCGGTAATACTGTCACGCTCCTTCAAGGAAGGCGTATCGGGTCGGCGATCGTCTCGGAAGATCGAAGAGACCGAGGGGAGTCACAATGGCTAAGTTATATGAGGCGGACATATCTGCAGCGGCGTTGGAGATGTTCCAGTCGGCCCTCCTGCGGTACATGGCCAGCCTGGACTTCGACCACCTTAGCATCGGTGGCCGTCTCGGGCGCCGTAGCGTCCACGAGTTCAAGAGGGGTGAAGAGATCGTCAGTTTGACAAGCTCTCACTTCGGCGAGAGCGAGGTCCGGATCGCCGTTCACTCCCAAACCGTTGACGTAGAGAAGCTGGTATTGGATGTTCTTACCGAAGGCGTCGCGGACTTCATGGAGCCGTTCTGCAAAGGGATTACCGACAGGAACGCGGGGCGGGTGCTAGACTCGTTGATCGTTGACCTGCGCGACGCTTTCGAGAAGGTGTCGCAGATCACCGACGAGGCACCATGGCCGTAGCTCTCCTCTGGCTTCAGCTTGCCGTAGCCGCGGCCTTCATTCTGGGAGCCTCGAACTATCTGGCCCGGTCCGCCGACGTGATCGCGTTGAAGACCGGCCTGGGCAGATCGTTCATCGGCGTTGTCCTTCTTGCGACCGCTACGTCTCTCCCAGAGTTCGGGACGGGAGTCAGCTCGATTTCCCTGTTCAATGAGCCTGACCTGGCCGCCGGAGACGCCTTCGGCAGCAATGTTTTCAATCTCCTGATCATCGGTCTGCTGGACCTCTTCTGGCGCGATG
>JAQBTI010000014.1 GCA_027624995.1 Chloroflexota bacterium | reverse complement strand
AGGAGCTGCCTCCGATATCCGACCTCTTGGGCACGGGCCGCAAGCGAATCACCATGGCGCAGGCGCCCATCGAGAGGGCCGCTGAGTACGCGGCGGGCGAGGCGGCCTACACTCTGCGGCTAAGAGGACAGTTGGCGGTTGAGCTCCGCGATAAAGAAATCAGCGAGACATTCGCCGAGCTGGAGATGCCTCTCGTGCCCGTGCTCGTCCGAATGCAGCGTGACGGCGTCTCGGTCGATTCCGCCATGCTCGACAAGAAGTCCGCGGAGTTGGGCGAACGGATGTCTGAGATCGAAACCGGGATGTACGCGCTGGTCGGTCATGAGTTCAACCTGAACTCGTCCCAGCAACTCGGCGGCGTGTTGTTCGACGAGCTCAGGCTGCCCAAAACGAAACGCATACAAAACGGATACTCCACCGACGCGTCCTCACTAGAGCAGCTCAGAGAACGCCTCGACCGCGGAGAGGCCGAGGGCGTCGACCCCAAGTCGTACGAGGTGCTGGGCCAGATACTGGAGTACCGCCAGGTCTCGAAGATCAAGTCGACATACGTCGATGCGCTGCCAGCCCTAGTCAACCCCACCACCGGCCGCATCCACACCAGCTACAACCAGGTTGGGTCCGCTACCGGGCGGGTGTCCAGCAACGACCCTAACGTCCAAAACATCCCCGTGCGCACCGAGCTTGGCCGCCAGGTCCGTCGGGCGTTTGTCGCCCGCGACGCGCCCGACTGGACCCTAGTGGGCGCCGACTACTCCCAGATCGAGCTCCGGATCCTGGCGCACATGTCAAGTGACCCCGGCCTTATCGAGTCCTTTCGGCAGCACGAGGACATCCATACCGCCACCGCCGCTTCGGTCTACGGCGTTCCCATCGGTGACGTGACCGACGAAATGAGGCGGGTTGCCAAGATCATGAACTTCGGAGTCCTGTACGGCCTCAGCGCTTTCGGGATCAGTCGACAGACCAACCTTTCAGCAGAAGATGGGGCGGCGTTCATCGAAACATACTTCGCCAAGTACCCGGGCATCCGCGAATACGTCGAGTCCACGAAGCAGACGGTGCGGGAGCAGGGGTACGTCGAGACGCTCATGGGCCGCCGACGTTACATCCACGAGATCCAGTCCAGCAATCATAACGTCCGCGCCGCCGGAGAACGAATGGCAGTCAATATGCCCATCCAGGGCACCGCGGCCGACATTATCAAGATCGCAATGGTCCGAATACAAGACCGCATTGACGCCGAGAAGCTGCGGTCCATGATGATTCTTCAGGTCCACGACGAGCTTATCTTTGAGGCACCGCAGGACGAGCTAGAACGCATGAAGGGAATCATGCTGGAGCTCATGCCGTCGGCGATGGAGTTGACCGTGCCGCTGGAGGTCGAGCTCAAGACCGGTTACAACTGGGACGAAATGGAGTAGCGAGGGTGCTCAACATCGCCCTTTTTCTGGGCGAGAGATCAGCCGGGCACTCGCGCAACTTGCGACCACCGCGAGATCACAACACGAGCGGGGCATCCGTAGCTACGAGAGAACACACAGCCGGGGGGGCACCATGCAGGTAACGCAGACATCGTACACAATCACCGAGTACTGCCAACAGATGTCAGCAGGGACAATAGTGGTGAACCGTGACTATCAAAGGTCGCCCAAGGTATGGCCAACCGCAGCGCGCTCATACCTCATCGACACCGTCCTGTCGGGCTATCCTGTGCCCAAACTGGCGCTCCACCAAAAGACAGATCGGAAGAGCCGGAAAACAATAAAGGAGATAGTGGACGGCCAACAGCGTAGTCAGACCATTTTGGACTTCTACAACGATGCCCTCAAGCTGTCTGGGAAGGGAGACTTTGCTGGCAACACCTACTCGACACTTGAACCCGAACAGCAGAACAGGTTTCTGGAGTATCCGATAGGTGTAGACCTTTTTGTCGGTGCTACAGAGGCCGAAATCCGACAGGTATTCCGGCGGATCAACTCGTACACGGTTCCGCTGAACCCTCAGGAGAAGAGACATGCCACCTACCAAGGTACTTTGAAGTGGTTCATAGTCAATATGTCCGAGCGTTACGGCCAGGCGCTAAAAGACATGGGTGTGTTGAGTGAGCGGCAGCTCAGCCGGATGAACGACGCGGCCCTGCTCACAGACATTCTCTACACGATTGAGAAAGGGATAGGGAACGCCTCAGAACCCAAGCTCGATGACTTCTACAAGGGACACGACGACAGCTTCGACGAGGCAGCATACGGTGAGTGCCTCGATGGCGCATTTTCCGATGTCATGCGATGGGAGGATACCCATCGGGGTCCACTGATGACTTCATACAACTTCTACAGTCTCATGCTGGCCTTGATCCACGTGAAACAGGGTCCAATTGAGACCTTAGAGCGACACTTCGCGTTCGCTGATGCCGCAGTGGCGTCTAACCAAATTGTTGCCCAAAATCTTGGCCTACTGGCTGATGTCCTAGAGAGGCCAAACGAAGCCGGCTCTCTCTCGTCGTTTGTGGCAGCCACGGAGAAGGCGACGAACCGGGTCAAGCAGCGTATCGATCGGTTCGTGTGGCTGTGCCGCGCACTGACGGAGCCGCTCAAGACTTGAGAGCCACGATCGAACTGCGTCGCCTGCGTCTCAGCGCGTGTGCGCGATTCCGACGCCTTCGAGCCATTGCGACCGCAGCGGCAGTAGCGAAACCCGATCCTGCGCGAAGAAGAGCTGCCGCCTTTGTGGCAATAGAGGCAGCGAATGGTTGGGCTAGTTTCTCACGCTCGTACTTTCTGTCCTGCGCAATGAACGCACGGCTTGAGCGTGGGATTCACGTGAACCCAGTGAGTCCAATCTCCGACATGAATGTGGCAGTTGGAATGGCCGTTCAGACCTTTCGTCCAAAAGCATCACCAAGATCAGACGGAAGTTGGCACCGTCGGGACGAGCCTACCTGGCACGATACATACGTCCTGACAACCCTCCTACAGCGCTTGTGTCTAAAGCATATGGCTGACGTGAATGCAGCTTTTTCTATTAACACTAGAGTATTCAGCGACCTACCTGTATTTCGGAACTTCTTCGCGCATCGGAATCAAGGGACTAGTGGCGCCGCACGGAGTCTCGCACCGCAATACAGCATCTCGGTCGCGTTGCGACCTGCAGATATTGTTTTCGCGCGCGCCGCCGGCCGCCCTTTCCCCGTTGTGGCTGACTGGATTGACGACTTGTCCCTTGTTACGGAGTACCTCTGCTACTAGAGCAGTCATGGTGGCTGAAAGCGGTCGACATGGTGGACACGGCGACATGACCACGGCCCGATGAGCGGACTATCTGGACTGAAGGACCTGTTCCCCGCGTGCGGCAGGGCGGCCCTCCCTAACCCGGTCGGCTTCCTTTTCAGCTTCCGCTGGCTGACGTGGTTCCTGGCTGTCGGCCTTGTCGTCACGGATTCGGCGCCCGAGGTCAATCTAGTACACGAGCCCTGGCTGCTCATCTACGCTGCGCTCCAGCTCAGTGCTGGCACCATCTACGCCATCTACCTGTGGCCGCGCCTCCGAACGGCCCGACACATCCGTACCTGGAAACGGTGCACAAGACACCCGTGCCGCCAGACAAACCGCCCACCTTGCGGGAGGCTGTGCGCTGGATTGCTCAATTGGGCGGTTTCCTGGGCCGTAAGCACGATGGTGAGCCGGGCGTCAAGACCATCTGGAGAGGCCTGCGACGCCTCAGCGATATCGCCGAAACCTGGAAACTGCTCTATCCTCACTGTTCCACTCACGATAACTTCGGACTTATGGGTAATGCATAGCCCAGAGGGGGAGGGGATTTTTGCACCGCCAAGCGGATCGGGTTTCCTACCACGCTAGAGTGACCTGACCGCAGCCTCGATCGCGGCCGTGGCCTCCAGATAGGTGGCTTCCGAATCGAAGCTGAGCGACTTTCCGATCCGCACCTCCACCTCGTCGCGGCGCAGCAGCGGAAGATAGGATGGGAAGCCCGTTTTCAGCACTACCAGGCGCAGCGGTACGACCGGGACCCGGCCACCGACGCAGACCAGGCCGGTGCCGCCCATGAACGGCTTCATAGGCCCGGCCACGGTAAGCTCACCCTCCGGGTAGATCAGTACCGACCACCCACCGTCGATGATACGACCGACGTTTTCCAAGCTTTTGCGGAAGTTCCCCTCTTTGGAGAACGGGAACCCGTTGCCCAGGAGCGGGATGGCCAGGCTTCGGATCGGGTTCGACCACATGTGAACCGACGCGGCGATGGCCAGCCTCCGACGCCGCCGAGACGGCAGAGATTTCAGAATGATCCCGTTGTCGAGGTGCAGAGTATGATTGGCCGCGATCAGCACCGGTCCCGGAGTATCGAGGTTCTCGGTGCCCGACACCTTGATCTTGTAGGCGAGAGACGTCAGCGGAAACACCAGGCCCCGTTGCAGAAGCCCCCTGGCTAGCGTGCACCAGAGCGCCATTCCCCATCTCGGAAACTTCTTGGTTTGGGCTGGGGAGCCGGCGTCAACAAGGGCCTCCAGCTGCCGGACGGTCGTGTTGGGACTGACGAGCATCTCGTCCACGTAGACTCCCAACCTCTCTTCGATTGTCGTGAGCAGCTCGACCCGTTTCAGTGAGTCTAGATCCAGGTCTTCCCCAAGCCTCATGTCTCCCCGGACTTCCGCCGCAGGCAGGCCCGCCACCTCGGCGACCAGGATTCCCACGGGGCCACGGGCGTCGTCAGGCGAGTCTTCTTGCGCCCGTGACTCGCCGGACGCGACCGGACCGGGACCGGTCAGCCGCTCGAGCACAAGGGCCTTCTTTACCTTCAGCGTGTGCGTCCGCGGTAGGTCGTCCTCGGGCCAGACAGTGTGACCGCGAATACGCTGATGGTCCGCGAGCTGGCCGTTCGCCCACGAGACGGCCTCTTGGGCCTTGTCCGGATTTTCCATCAGGAGGACCGCGTGGACCTCTACCCGGTCCTCCCTTGGCAGTCCCACGACCGTGGCGTCCGTAACGTCGGGGTGCTTGGAGAGGGCCGCCTCAACATCCTCCGGGTAGACGTTCTGTCCGCTCGATAGGACGATCATGTCCTTCTTTCGGCCTTTGACGTGGACCGACCCGTGCTCGTCGATGAAGCCGAGGTCCCCGGTCTTGTACCAACCATCGGAGAACACCTCCGCCGTCCGGTCCGAGGCCTCCCAATACCCCTGGGTTAGGTTAGGACCTCGGATCAGTAGCTCGCCGTCTTCTTCCACCTTGACCTCGACGCCAGGAACCGGCGGCCCTGAAGAGCGGTAGTCTGGCCGGTGGATCGGGTGGATGCTGATTCCAGGAGAGGCCTCGGTGGCGCCGTAGGCCTGGATGATCCTGACTCCCAGCTTCTCCCACTTGGCGCCGAGCTCCAGGTCGAGGGCCGCACCTCCCGTAAATATGAGCTCAAGAGCGCCGCCCAGTCGTTTGCGAACCCGCCTGAAGATAAGCCTGCGGATCGAAATCGGAGCGTATGTCGCGATAGCCATCGACCATCTCCACAACCTCTCCTTCCCCTGTCTCGCGACCTCTCGCTCGATACCTTTCATCAGCATGTCGAGCACCTGAGGGACAAGCAACATGAGTGTCACACGGCGCTCGCTCGCGGTTCGCACCAGGACGGACGGCTGCATGCTCGTCAGGTAGGTTACGTTCGCTCCGCAGCGGAGAGGGATAAAGCAATCCGCCCGTCTGTTCGAACATGTGACTCAAGGGAAGTATCGACAGCAGACGGTCTGACGGGTCTCCAGGAACCTGCCGGGTAGTGCCGACCAGATTCGCCAGAATGTTACCGTGAGTAAGCATGACGCCTTTAGGATCGCCGGTGGTCCCAGACGTAAACATTACCTCGGCCAGATCGTCCCACCCGATGTCTACGCCTTCAGGCGGAGGCATGTCCCGACACTCCGCTTCGATCTGGTCGAGCTGCACCTCTAGGACATCGAATCCGTCAGGCCGCTCGGGCGTCACCTTGGAGACGAACGCCAGCTTGGGGCGCGTCCTCAATGCTACTCGCTCTACAAAATCCACGTTGCTCCGAAGGTCCGGCGGTACGACGGCCGCCCCGGAGCGAAGACAGCCAAAGAAAGCCAGCACCCACTGGGGATAGTTAGGAGCCCACAGCAGGACGCGGTCGCCCTTATCAACACCTTTACGTTGAAGAAGGGTCGCTACCCGTCCGGCCCCTTCCCAGAGGTCCTGGTAAGACCAGGTCTGGTACCGAAAGCCAGGCTTGAAAAACAGCGCCGGCCGCGGTCCGAATGTCTTAGCCTTGGTCTCGAGAAACTCGACCAGGGTCTCACCCTCTGTCTTCCATTCGCTGTTCGTCGTTACCATAGTTGCCTCACTTTCACTGAGTGTCGATACTCGACCGGCGCTCGCGTCAATCGATCAGCCGTTGCAGCGTTTCCCGCGCCCTGATCTTTAACGGAGGGTAGTGGCTGAAGCAGATCGTCTCGAAGTCCAGCTGGGCCAGCTTTCTTAGAGACTGCATGGCGAGCCCGGCGTCCCGAGTGACGTTGGCCGCCGGCGGGCTGAGTACTCCGCGAGAGTGCTGGAGGGCGTCTCCAACGATCAGGAGCTTCTTGGACTTCAGGTACAAACAGATACTGCCTGGGGTATGCCCGGGCGTGTGGATGACTTGGACCTGCTCGGCGGTCGGAAGTAGCTCTCCATCCCGCAAGATGTGATCAACCTTCACAGGGCCACCCGCAAGGATCCAGACCACCGGTCGTGCCAGCACTCCGAGGAGTGGACTCTTGAACGGGCTAGGATAGCTCACATCTCCGCCGATCACTGGGGCATCCTCGGCATGGGCGGCGATCGAGGCTTGGGACCTCTGCAGCAATGACCGGAGCCCGCCTGAGTGATCGGGATGATAGTGGGTGAGCACAGCCAGACGAATATCGGTGGTAGAACATCCCAGGGAATGAAGTCCGGCTGCTACAAACAGACCGCGTCCCGCGCCTCCCGCAGCGACCAGCACGACCCCTCGATCGTCAAGCATCGCAGTGACTCTCGAGCCGACCACCCGAAGCTGATACACACCGGGGACTATATCAATCGGCGCGAACGGTCCCGACTTCCGGCTGCCATTCGTATCCCATTGGCAGCAATATATCATCGACCGCGGCTGCCGCAGGGGTCCAAGGCAACTAAATAGTGACGGTACAACGGACCAACTTTGGAGCGCACAGGTTGACTGGCCGATGGGCCGACCGTATGCTTTAAAGCGGCGCGGGAGTAACTCAGCGGTAGAGTTCCTGCCTTCCAAGCAGGCTGTCGCCGGTTCGAATCCGGTCTCCCGCTCCAGGCCGTCTATAGGTGGAAAGCACCCACCAGATTCTTGCCGTGGGGCAGATCAATGGCCGTCTTGCCGCCCATGGAAGCGTCAAGTTGCGAGAGCAGTGTGGTGGGGACCAGGACGCAGTCCATTCCGCGGACGTAGGTCGCGGCGGCGAACCCGGCGATGTCTCCCACCACCCCTCCGCCCACTCCAACAACCAGATGTCCTCGCTCGGCCTTTTGCTCGGCCAACCGGTGGTACTCTTTCCGTGCGCCATCCACGGACTTGTTCAGCTCTCCGCCTTCCATCAGCAACATCTCGGCGTCGATGCCGGCGTTTCGCAGGGACTCCAACGCCCGGTGGGGGTGGTCTGCAGCGCCCGAGTCGCCGACTACATAAGCCGCGGACGGCCGTACGAACTCTCGGGCACGCTCGCCGAGGCTATCCAGGATGTCCCAACCGACCCAGACGGGGCAGCCTCCCGCCGGCGTACGAATGATCGCGGCGAGGTCTTCCTCGAAAGGAGTGGAGTCTCCTCCCGACAACGATTCCCACGCATGGACGACGTCCGCGGCCGCCACCTCAGGGCTCATCCGGTCGGTGTGGACCGTCCAGTCCACCAGGGCGTAGGCTGGCTGTCGCTCGGCCTTTAGTACGCGAATCTCTTCAACAGGGTCGTCCGCCTCCAATAGCCGACTGGTCGAAGAGCCGCGTTCATCCTTCTTCTGCCGCCGGAGTCTGTCGAAGAGAGTCTCCGGACGGGCCTCCAGACGCACCACGATGCCGGACTGCTCCATCAGTTCGCGATTGCTGGCGTCCACCGGCCCGAACCCTCCGGTCGCGATTACCTGTTAGCCACCCTTGGCAGCACCCACTAGGTTCTCGCCCTCGCTCTCCCCTGCCGGGTCGTCAAGATCTACAAAGCGCCAGCCCAGCCGCTTGGCGGCTTCCTTGCCAACGGCGGTCTTGCCGCTGCCCGAGAAACCGGCGATGAAGACGTTGCGTTTGATGGGATTCTCCTTGTAGGCGTCCAAGCCTGAACTTGAGGCGTCGCAGAGGACGCAATCGTAGTATCACTCGCTAGCACCATCAAGCGATGTCTCGCACATTCTGCCAGCCGCCGGTCTGACTGTATTATCGGCGACGACGACCCGTCAGCAAACTGTCGGAGAACGCGTCTCACGGAGGAGTAGACCATGTTCGACTGGACCAACACCTACCTGGAACTCGAGAGCAGCGATGTCGACACGGCCGTCCTTCTGATTGGAGCCCTCGAGCAGCACGGGCGTCATCTGCCTATCTCGGTGGACAGGTTCGTAGGCGAGGCGTTAGCGAAAGGCGTGGCCGAGGGCCTGAACGCATGCGAGTTGCCGGGCATCCCCGTCGGCAACTCGCATGCCCACCACGGATTTCGAGGGTCCGTCTCAGTTTCTCCGGAGACGCTGGATGGAATCGTCCGTGACATCTCGCTCACTCTTTTGCGGCAGGGCTTCAGGCGCATCGCCGTCCTCAACTTTCACGGCGGCAACCTGATAGTCAAGCCCACAACGCGAGATATTAATCTGACTCAAGATATGGGAAAGGTCGTACAGCTCCATCCGTCGTTTGTGGCGGCCAAGCGACTCTCCACGATATTCAAGGCCGACCTGGCAGACGAACAGCATGCCGGGGAGCTCGAGACCTCCCTTATGTTGCATCTCGCACCCGAGCAGGTCGGTCCGCAGCGTATCGACCGCGTGCCAAACCTTGGACCTGCAGAGTTCGATTACAGGCCCATGAGGGACTTTTGCCCGGACGGGGTCTGGGGCCGTTCCGGCCTCGCGTCGGCGGAGAAGGGCAAGCAGGCTCTGGCCGCAATGATCGAGGACACCGTCGTGGTCTTCGAGGAAACCTTCACTCGTCTGGGCGTGCCCACCAGACACAGGCCCTCATGATTCAAAGCAGCTCCGGACTACCATTCATGGAGCTTGGCGGGCATCAGCGGCACCGTGGCTGTGGTCCTGGGCTCGTTGACCCTCACCTTGGCTTGCCTATTGACTCCGTAGCATATCCGTATCATATTGGGAGTTACTTTGTCGACCGTCTGGACCAATCACTGTTTGAAAGGCAGGCCCTCGAATGTCCACTTCTCGTAAAGACAAGCTTGTAGGCTCCCTCATTTCGATGCCTACCTTCAACGACGACAACTTCAACCTGCTCATCGATCGATCGAAGATCCACATCAACTGGCTTATCGAGAACGGTATGACGGAAGGGAACGCCGTCCTGCTGATGGCCGGTGGACTAGGCGAAGGGGCGTTCCTCAATGACCGCGAGTGGGACATACTCGCCGAGGTTGTGGTCGAGGCCGCTGACGGCAGAACGCCGACGTCCATGGGTGTGACCGACCTGAGCGCCAGGGGAGCGGCCGAGAAGGCAAGGCGGGCCGCGGACCTGGGTATCGACTTCTTGCAGGTCAATCCGCCCCATTACATGGGACCGACGGACGACGACGTGTTCGGCTTCTACAAGTACATCAATGACGCGGCGGACATTGGAATCATCGCCTACAACCTCCCCTGGTGCATGCCCAACTCCTTTGAATTCAGGCAGGACCTGTTCGAACGATTCGCCGATCTTGAGAACATGGATGGCCTCAAGTGGGGGTCTCTCTCGGTCTTCCATTGGGCTGGCATGATCCGGCTGTTCAAGGACAGGTTCAACTTCATCGAGCAAGGCGGCATGCTCAGCCTGGGGTATAAGCTCGGCATGGTCGGATTCATCGATACGATGGGCAACGTGGCGCCGAGATACACTCTCAAAAAACTGGAGCTCATCCGTGAGAAGCGATGGGATGAATTCGATGAGATGGAGCTCGCCAGACTCGATGCCGACCTCAGATCAGCTAGACGAGCAGATGCGGGATATCCAGGAATGGGCGAGGGGCCGCCTGCCAGGGCGAGGCTGGAAATGATGGGGCTCGACACCGGGCCCCACTTCCCGAACCAGGAGCCGGAGTCCGAGACTTTCAGGCAGAGCTTCTCCAAGAACCTTGAGGCCAGTGGCTTCATGGACTGGGTAGACTGGGACCAGTCTATTTTCGACAAAGCCAAGAACGAAGTAGCGACCGGTGCACAGGCAGACTAGGGCATTGGACCGCCCGCCGCGTCTAGCCGGGGGCCAAGGACGCGTTTTCGTCAACTGGGATTTTCGTTGAGCCCGGCCACGGTGCAACCTGGCTACCGGGGAGCGGCTCAAGCCGCCGTTACGTCGAGGCCCGCACCTGCGATCCGGTCGGAGCGTAGCCCGTCGATCAGCGCCTCTTCTTCCATAATATTGCCTCGCGAGATCACTATGACGTAGACGCCCTCCTTGAGGAGTGCGACACGGCGCCGGTCGACCAGCCCACGTGTCTCAGGGGTCAGCGGGGCTGCGATGACGAACCAGTCCGAAATCGACAAGAGTTCGTCGAGTCGGTCCAGCTCCCCGACCTCACTGACGATCGGAGGCCAGGGCTTCGGGTACCTGTCCACGGCTTGGACGGTCATTCCAAACCCGTGCGCTCTTCGGGCGATCGCCTTTCCGATGTCGCCCAGGGCAAGGATGCCCATGGTGCTCCCATACAGATTGTCGTGTCTGTCGTTGTACTTCGCGGTCTCCCAGCGGTGGCTCCCGCTGATCGTCCCACATCTCGTTCAGCTTATGGGCCAGGGTCGTAACCATCCCGAAGACGTGATCCGCCATTGGTTCGGCGTGAGGCCCCCGGCAGTTGGTCAAGACGATGTCGCTCTCTCTGACCTCGGGTATGGATACTATGTTCTCCACGCCCGTCCCCACGGACTGTAGCCACTGGAGCCTCTCTGCGGCCTGGAGTAGTTCTCGCGACGGATTGCCCCAGAACGCGTCCGCGTCTCTTATGTTGGCCTGTTCCTCCTCGTCACTGGCCGATGAACGAAACTCCACACTTGGAAACTCGCTCCGGAGCTCCGCGACGAACTCTTTATCACTGTGCAGGGTCCCGAGCGCCAATTTCATGTCAGGCCTCCGGCGAAGAATCTGGACAAGAAGCGACAAGCAGTAACCGCCTAGTACTACGAGAAATCGTTTCCTTCCTTCACAATGACATCCAAAAGCGCGG
Source organism: Chloroflexota bacterium (assembly GCA_027624995.1). Lineage (GTDB taxonomy): Bacteria > Chloroflexota > Dehalococcoidia > Lucifugimonadales > CATQGZ01 > CATQGZ01. The sequence goes on along the minus strand of JAQBTI010000014.1, from coordinate 6,626 downwards.
GCTCGCCCGACTTGGTCGTCTCGACCGCCTCATTGAAAGCTGGCAGGAAACTGTCGGGGTCCTCGACCCGCTCCGCCCACGCTCCCAGGGACCGGGCCAGGTCTCTGTAGTTCCCGTCCAGGTACAGGTGCTTTTCCGCAGCCTCCGGCATCGAATTACGCTCGCTCGCCATCGCTCCGTTGTTAAAGACTACCGTCAGGATGCCGATCTTGTTCCTGGCCGCAGTCTCAATGTCCATGCCGACCATGCCGATGGCGGCATCGCCCATCACGTTGATGCAGAGCTTCTTTGGCTCGGCTAGCTTGGCCCCCATAATGATGCCCAAGCCGTAGCCCAGTTGGGTAGACTTGCCCCAGCCCATGTAGGTCCGAGGAACCACCGTTTCCCAGAACGGCACGAGTTGATGCCGGGGGCTCCCTGAGTCGTGGGTGATGATCGTGTTCGCCCGATCGACCGCGTGCGTCATGTCCCAGATCACCCTGTACTGGTTGATGGACACCTCGTTGGAGATGAAGTGTGGCATCCAGTCGTCCAGCCACTCTTTCTTTATGGCCGCGATCTCCGTGGCCGCGTCACTGTTCGCCCGTCCCCGGTCGATGGTGCGGCCCTCGATCTCGTCGATCAGCGCACGGAGCACGAGCTTTGAGTCCTCGATCGCGGCGTGCTTCGACCGTCGGTCCTTATTGACGTCCGCTGGGTCGTTGGTGGAGTGCAGGATCACCTTGCCATCTGGAATCTGAGGGCCCCAGTTGGTCTCGGTGAAGCTGCATCCGATCCCAAACACAACATCCGCCTTCTTCAGGAAGTGGAAGACCGGCTTGGGAGCCGTCCCCACCGCTGCCCTGAGCGCCAACGGGTGGTCCTCGGGGAACCCGCTCTTGCCCACCATTGTCGTCAGTACCGGGACCTGGAGCAGTTCCGCCAGTTCTACGAGATCGGCCGTCGCCTCCGCGTAGAGCACTCCCTGGCCGGCGTGGATGACGGGGGCCTTTGCCTTCAGCAGGACGTCCGCGATATCTCGAATGTCCTGTGGGTCCGGGGCCGTCCGATTGCCGGAGACAGGGACGTAGTCAAGATCGTCGTCGATCTCGGCCTTCCAGATGTCCTGTGGGACTTCCACGAGGACCGGTCCACCCCTGCCCGTGCGGAGATTGTAGAACGCACTTGCCATCAACTCCGACAGGAGTCCGGTCTGATTGATTCGGGCACCCCACTTGGTGACGTTCCTATAGCTGTCCACCGGGTCGAACTCCGGTCTGACGCAGGCCCTGTCGGTAGGCGAGCCACCGGGCAGGAGCAGCAACGGCACGTTGTCTGAGAATGCCTGTGCGGCCCCTGCGTATGCATTCTCGACGCCCGGCCCATGCTGCATCGCGAAGACGCCCAGCCGCTTCCCGTTGGTCGTACGGCTGAATCCGTCGGCGATTCCCATCCCGACCCGTTCCTGCCGGCACACCACGGGCTCGATGCCGATCTTGGCGCACGCCTATATCAGCGGCGTATTTCAACGCCCTCCCTTTTCAGGATCTCGGCGATGGCGTCTACTGCTTGCATTCGCTTGCCTCCCGTATTGGTGGTGACTGGTAGAGCGGAAGGATACGCCCTCGGCAAGCGGCGGGGCAATCGACCTCTAGGACTCTAGCCCTTCGGCGACTCGCGGTCTTCGACGAAGCCGTTGCGGGTAGCGTTCGAGCGCCTGGGGCACTTCCCGTTCCGTAGGACTGGCGACCGCCACCGCCTATTCGAGTATCTCGAAGATCTGGATGCGGTGCCGGTTGCTCTCAGTCACGTAGAGCCGGTTGTCCGGGCTTATGGCGAGAGCCATCGGAGCCCAGAAGTATTTTTCGATATGGGCCGAGACAATATGTCTGTCGTTGGGGTCTGGGAACTCGATATCGTCCATTTCTAGATTCGCTCTCGACCTGGCATCTCCTTCCTCTACGTTCACGTCGAGGAAGTTCTGCGCCCAGGGAGATACGGTCGATTCACCGAGCGTCAATTGGCGAAACCCGCCGTTGCTGTCCAACACCTGGACTCGCTCGTTTCCCCAGTCGCACACATAGATGTTGCCGTTCCCGTCAGCAACCACGTCGGCAGGCTTCGTGAACTGGCCTTCGCCGGTCCCTGAATCCCCGAAGGAATCGACAAATTCGCCGTCTTGGGTGAAAATTGACACCCGGTCATTACCCCAGTCGGCCACGTAGATGTTCGAGTCCGGTCCGATGCTGAGTCGCCAGGGCATGTTCAGTTCGCCCTCCCCAACGCCTTCTTTCCCAAATGTCCTGACGAACTCACCCTCTGACGTAAACACCTGAATCCGGTGGTTGTACGTATCGGAAACAAGCAGGTTGCCCTCTCCGTCTATGGCGATCCCAGAAGGTGTGTCCAGCTCGCCCGGCCCACTCCCAGCGGTCCCCCACTCGTCGATGAAGTCCCCTTCTGAGCTGAATATCATAATCTTCTGAAGGTGCTCGTCCGCCACGAACACCTTGCCGTCGAGGCCGACCGCGATGGCCGAGGGCCACATGAACTCTCCACGGCCAGTCCCAAATGCGCCGAAGAACCCATAGTACTCGTCATTAGCATCACATACGGTCACTCTCATCCCCTGTCCGCTTGCCCTGGCTTCGATCGAGCGGTTGAGCACGTATATGCGACCGTTGGGGGCAAAGGACATGTCGTTCGGGGCATAGAACCCCTTACCAATCATCACGGTCATGCCCAGGGTTCGCTCGTACCTGATTACCTGTGTGGGTCTGGTCAGGGTCATGTCGTCTGATCCTTAACAGCGTTGGAAGTCGCGAGTAGCTGCGATGAGTCTCAGCACCTCGGTTGCTTTGTCTCGGTCCACCGGACCGCCGGAGAGGGCTTCCTTCAGACTATCGCTGGTGTCTTCGGCAAGCTCAATCTCTCCAAGCTCCTCCAAACACCTCTCAAGTAGCTCATCCTTTGACACAGACTGATCGACGATCCTGGAGACCATCGACGCGACTCCCGGCATGTTCGTGTCGCCTAGCTGCTCAGATGCGAAGTTCACTCTCTCCACCAGGTTGCCCGTTTCGACCCACTCTTCGCCCTGATGCCACCCCTCCACGCTCGGCGGGTTTTGCAGCCACTGGCCCATGTACTGCACCCTCATGCCGTGGACGACCATATCCCGACGAGGCCGGTCCAGGTGGCCGGAGAGCCTTAGAACGCCTGCTGTCAGCTCCGCCGGACTCTTGACCCTCTTGTACCGGACCTGGCTGGATTTGAAGAAATCGGACTTGAAGAGCGTCCGCAGCATCTCCTTAATGGAGTGGTTACCGGCGAGGTAGGCATCAACGAGTTCCTGGATGGCCGCGGGGTCTCTCAGTTTAACGTGAGGCCACTGCGCGACCGGTGGCTCGTCGGCCACGAAGAAGCTGTACATGTGGCGCGAGATGAACCTGGCGGTGGCCTCCTGTCTACAGACGATCTCAACAATGTCATTGCCATTGAAGTTCCCTGTCTCTCCCAGGAACGTCTTCTCGCCGTTGTCGTGGTCCTCTTCCTTGAACTCGAAGTGCCAGGCTATGCGGCCGTAGGGCCAGTCGGAATCTCTGTCCGACCGGAGGACCATGTATTCGGTGTTGCCTATCGTCCATCCTGTGAAGGCACGGGCGGCCTCCTTTATGTCGTCCTCCGAGTAGTTGCCGACCCCCATCGAGAACAGCTCCAGGAGCTCGCGACCGTAGTTCTCGTTGATCGCTCCGCTGTGGTTATACTCGTTGTCCAGCCAGACGATCATCGCCGGGTCCTTGGAGAGTTCGACAAGCAGGTCGTCTAGCCTCCCCAGGCCGTTTCTTCGAAACATGTCGATCTGATTCGAGAGGACCTTGCCGTGGACGACCTTCGGGTACCCTGTGGCGAATATGCCGTGCCAGAAGAGGGTGGCCTTCTCAATGAGAGGCGCCTTTGTCGTAACCATGCGGTACAACCAGTATTCGCCGGGTGCGAAGCCGGATATCATTCCCGACTGCTCATGATGGAAACGTCTTACGAGGTGGTCTCCCATCCAGCTCGTATCGGGCGGGTCTACCAGGTCGTCGACAATCCTGTCGTAATCGAGGCCGTCCAAGGCATCCAGGTCGTCGGAAGTGGCGCCAAACCCGGCCCTTCTCATGAGATGTGCGACCAGTCTTCTCTTCTCGGATCCCATTCTCTCCTCCTGGGACACGCGGAAACGAAATAGGGCTGCCGGCTGAGTAGCCTGCCAGTCTCTGGTGATGCTCGTCCGAGTCTATCTTCGCCGCAGCACCCTGCCTGGGCGGGCGCTCGTGTGAACGCCGTCCGAGATGACCGCCTCGCCATTCACCAGTAAGTGCCGGATTCCCTCGGAGAGCTGGTGCGGCTTCTCGAAGGTCGAGTGGTCGATTATGGTCTCCGGGTCGAAGACGGCCAGGTCGGCGACCAGTCCCTCCTCGACCAGGCCTCGATCGGTCATCCCGAGCCTCTCAGCTGGCATGCCGGTCATCTTTCGCACCGCTGTCTCTAGTGAAATCAGCGACTGATCTCGCACATAGCGGCCCAGTATGCGCGGATACGTGGCGTAGAAACGCGGATGGATCTGCTTGTGGGACTGCGAGCCCGTTGGGGAGACGGCGTTGCCGTCGGAGCCGATCATCCCCATGGGGTGCGAGAGGAATGCCCGAACGTCACGCTCGACGCGGCCGTGTACCACCGCCATCACCGCGCCACGCTCCTCCTCTTCGAGTTGGAGAGCGGTCTCTGCGGGTTCGAGTCCCCTGTCCGCCGCGATGTCAGCGACTGAGCGTCCGACGACGCCCTGGTTAGCCTCCGACTTAACGTCAGATATCACCCAGGTGTCGAACCTAGGGGGCACGCCGCCCGTTCCGGCGGCAACCTCATCCCGAATCCGGGCCCTCGTGTCGGGGTCTCGAAGGCGCGCTATGTAGTCGTCGGTGCTTCCTGCCTGGGCCCATATGGGGATGAGCTGGTTTATGCCCGCCCCCGCAGCCGTGAACGGATACGTGTCGTAGGTAATGTCCAGCCCGCCTGCACGCGCGTTCTCGAAGACCTCGAGCATTTCGTGCGAGTGGCCTCGTCTATCTTCGGGCTTCCGCCAGCCACCGAGGTCTGGGCGCGCGATTATCGCCAAGTGAGAGTAGTGCACCGGGACCCCTGCCCTTTGGCCTATCTCCACGGCCTCCTCGATTGCAGACACGTGCTTGCCCGCTCCGAACCGGGAGTGCGTGACGTAGAAGACCCCTTTATACCCGGAGAGGGCACTCATCAACTCCACCACCTCGTCGGTGGACATATAGCCGGACGGCGCGACCGACAGTCCCGTGGACAGTGACCAGGCGCCCTGTTCGATGGCCTCGACGGCGAGTCGCTGCATAGAACGCATCTCGTCCTCTGTGACGGCCCGCTCCTCATTCGCGCCCACGGCAATCTGGATCGCGGCCTGGCCTACCTGGGGCGCGATATTGAGGCTGATACCATGCGATTCCAGTGCGCCGGCGTACCCGTCGAGGTCGGTCCACTCCCAGTCGATCGGCCAATCAAAGCTCCCCAAACCCAGGTCACCTTTACGATTCGATGCTATGGGAAAGGCCGAGTAGCTGCAGTTGCCCGTGACCTCTGTGGTCACGCCTTGGAAGGCCTTGCTCTCGCCTCCCGGGTCGTCGAACAGCGACATGTCCGAGTGTGAGTGCATGTCGATGAACCCAGGAGTGATGATGAGTCCAGATGCATCGATGACTCGGTCGGCCTGCGCATCCTCCAGATTACCTATGGCCTCGATCTTGCCTCCACTGATTCCCAGGTCGGCGTCGTATCGGAGCCCGCCGCTCCCGTCTATAATCGTTCCATTCTTTATGAGCAGGTCTAGGGCCATATCATCTCCGTTTCTCTTGTAGTCCGCTGGTCCCTGATCACAGCATTGTGACATCGTGCCACCCTTGTGGCGTCAATGTAAATACAGCCCGGCTACGAGCAAATAGATCCGCTTGGCACTTGCTCCTCCAGAATAACTCGGGCAGCCGCCCTAGTGTAACCTAAGCCCAAGATTTTCCGGAGTGGCTAATTCACATGCGCAGCGTGGTTGGAATACTAGGTATCGGAGCCATTTCCCTGTTGGTAGGATGTGGAGGAGGAGAGAACAACATTCCTGCAGCTACCTCGACCACCGTGGCTGAGCAAGCGGCGACCGCGATTCCGGTTCCCCAGTCGACCGCAACCGCAGAGGCCGCTGACATGAATATGCCCGCGGCCGAAACGCCCATGTTTACCAAGGAGGCTGTTTGGGGACGGGACTCTGTCGGAGACGTAAGATTCTCTGCTCCTAACGGCATCGCTTTGGACTCGTCAGACAACGTATATGTAACAGAATTTCAAGGCAATCGAGTTCAGAAGTTCACGGCAGACGGGAAGCTGCTCTTGGGATGGGGAACATCGGGGAGCGAGAACAGTCAGTTTCGGAACCCAACGGGAATCGCCCTCGATCTAAATGACAATGTTTACGTCTCAGAGAGTGGCAACCATCGAGTCCAGAAGTTCACCGCCGACGGGGAGTGGTGTCGTTGTCAAGGGAAAAGGTCAGGGATTAGCGTTGAGCGATTATGTCAGTAACCTCATTTTGG
>JAQBTI010000393.1 GCA_027624995.1 Chloroflexota bacterium | reverse complement strand
AGACCCAGTCGTTCACCGAACGGCAACAGGCGTTACCGGAATCGGTGCCAAAGGTGCTCCAGTAGCCGCAGCAACCCGGGGTTTTATAGTCGTTGAAATCGCCATCGTTGTCGATCTGCACCATCGAGATGTGGACTATTTCGCCCTCCTCCAGATCATAGACCTGGATATCCTCAGGCTGGTAATTCTCCTGGCCTCGCGGATAGGACCCGATAGGGGTGACGCGCATCTCGTAGAAATAGGTGCTCTCGCCGACCTCCTCGCCGTCGAAGGTGTATTCGAATTCGAGCCAGTCCGTGCCGGGCCACAGCCATTCGGTACCGGTCAGCTCTCCCGGGCGCATCCAGAAGAAGTCACCGAGGGTGGGGTGCACTGGGACAGAGAAATTGTAGCGTGAGTTGATGCCGATGTTCTCGTCACTCACGTGGGCATAGCCGCCTTCGTCCACACTGATGAAGGCGTCGTGGTCGTACGTAATGGACACCTCCCACGAGTCGTCCTCGCTCCAATGACTGGACCGGTCCATGTTGTGCTCGTCGTCGAAGGACTGGGTGGCGAAATAGAGCGAGTTGTCATTCTCGTTCCATCCCACCCGGTGCAGCATGCTGAAGTCGGTCACGTCCCAATCGCCGTTGCTCCAGCCATCTGGCACCAGTCCGGCGGCGTCGTGGAAGACCGAATTGTCGATGGCATAGCTCGACGGGACGATGTCCCAGTCGCCGTGGTTGCCGTCGATGGTGGGCACGGCCTCATCGGGAAACTGCGCGATGAACCACACGGCGCCGGCATCCCAGTGGGCATGGCTGGCCATGGGCACAGCCACGAGAGCCAGTGCAGCTAGGATCGGGGTGAATAGGGCAACGCGCTTCATTCGTACCTCCTCACCGCTTTGCGGATTTTGAGGTTTGGGATGTGGGTAGTCACATATACAGGGCTCCTGACATACCCAGGAAATCCAGGAAATGTCTCGTAAAACCCCTTCAAAACATAGACTTTCTCCCTGGAGCCTCGTATTTACGAATGTGGCACCGATGCCGGTCCTGAGGGCTTCTCAACTCCGTGCTGCCTCTGAGAGGATTTGTTTCAGATCGACTCGCGTGGCGCGCAGTGCCACGCTTGAGAGTCCACGTAGGTCAGGAGCCCTGCATATATGATGTGGGTGGTCAATATATATCGTCCCATCCCCGGGGTCAATAGCCATCCCCGGGGTCAATAGATTTTTTGGGTCTTCCGACGAATCCGTGGGTGGCCAATGCTAGGCACGCCTTCGTCGCCGCCACCTGGGTTTCGGGCTGCGCCGTGAAGCGGGTCTCTGCCCGCCTGAACACCTTCGTCGAGGGCCGGCCCCTGGACGACGACTTCAACGTCATCGGCGAGCTCGACAACGGCGGCACGGCGATCATCACGGCCACGCAGATCGCCATCGGCTACAAGAACGACAGGGGTGCGGCTCTTCTCTAATATTCGGGGAGGACGCAGTGGGTGTGATGATTGTCAGCTCAGTTGTCCATTCCCAGGAGCTAGATTGGTTCGGCTGCCGCGGTGTGGGTGTGCTGGGAATCGGGGTGCCGTTGCGCGGAAGGCTTGGTAGGTGCTGAGCACCTCCAAGCGAGGAGAGCCGTGTACGGCGTTGCGGACACGATGCCATGCCCTGCTGTCAACTCCTCCGACGTGGAGCCTCGGCCTCGACGGACCACACGCACAGCCTCCCGTTGCGACATCTCCATGGCACGCTCCCTGTCGTCGAGGTCCCCCGTCGGTGGAGTCAATCTGCCTCCAAGGTAACTGCATCTTGGTCCTTTGTCATGCTTTTTCTGAGGAGTCGATCACGTCGGATGCCCATACGCACCGAGGAGGTAAATAGAGGCCACCTACGGCTCGCCGCAGGGCATAGGTGGGTGTAAACCGCTTCATGGAGCCACCCGGGGTGATCGTAACCTACTTGAAATCAACTGCTTGAGCCATATTCCAATGGAGCCGCACCCGAACGACAGCGGCTTCCGCATCTACAGCAGCGAGGGCTCTCTCGAGTGGCACCAGGAGCGCGCCGAGGCCCTGCTGGTGCGCACCGGCGAGGTGGACGAGACCTACTGGATCGGCGCCAACTTCAGCTTCTTCCCCGAGTCGATCTCGTCCTATCTGCGGGTGCCCTTCGGCCATCACGAGGACTTCTTCGAGGCCCTGGCCAATCTGCACGGCAGCCTGGAGCGCGCCATCCGCAAGGGCCGCGGCGAGGATGTGGCCGCCGCCTTCGATCACCCCGGGGTAGAGGAGGGCGTCGCCGGCATGCGCTTCGTGAAGGCCGCCGTGGACAGCTCCAGCAACGGCGGCGCCTGGACCGACCTCTGAGGGTCGCAGAAGATCGCCTGCGGCAGGTCGGCCAAGGTTCGGACTCCGCTTCCGGTGTCGGCAGGTACGCCCCCCAACGGTCCTCCGGCGAGCGGGACGGTCTCGCCGCCGCGGTGCCGATGGTCGCCCAACGGCCATGGGCCGGCGCGGGGCGGACGCGGTCCGGTTGACGTCCGCGAGCCGGCGAAGGCGGAGATCCTACCGATCCGGGAGGGCCTCCGCCACGCGCGGGGAGCCCTCCCTGCCTGTCCACGTCTCACCGGAGGCCGAGGGCCATGACCCGTCAACAACGCCAGGAGCACCTGCCCCGCGGCCCGCGCCGCGCCCAGTAGGCTGCCGCCTGCGGCGGTGCTAGCGGCCTGTTGCCGCTCACCCGGGGCCCGGGTACGGCGTCTGCGCGACCGCATCCTGGGTCTGGCCATCGGCGATGCCAGCCAGGAGCGGCGCGCCGAAGCGGTGTGACC
>JAQBTI010000392.1 GCA_027624995.1 Chloroflexota bacterium | reverse complement strand
GGGCTCGGCGAATTCGAGGTCGATCTTGTTGATGACGGGGATGATTTCGAGATCGTGCTCCATCGCGAGGTAAACGTTCGCCAGCGTCTGGGCCTGTATGCCCTGGGTGGCGTCGACTACCAGGAGCGCGCCTTCGCACGCAGCCAGGCTTCGGGAGACCTCGTACGTGAAGTCGACATGGCCCGGCGTGTCTATCAGATTGAGCTGGTACTCTTGGCCCGATACGGCACCGTAGGCCATGCGTACAGCCTTGGCCTTTATGGTGATTCCGCGCTCGCGTTCGAGGTCCATCGTATCCAGGTGTTGCTCGACCATGTCTCTGGCGTCGACGGTACCGGTAACCTGAAGCAGACGGTCAGCGAGAGTGGACTTGCCGTGGTCGATGTGGGCGATTATGCAGAAGTTGCGGATGAACGCGAGGTCCATACCGCAATGGTAGCATGGAAGGAACAGCAGAACGAAATGAGGGGCACATGAAAGACACGGGAGAAAACGTACTCACGGCTGGGGTCGCCAGGGTCGATATCACGCCGCCGATAGGCTTCAGAATGCAGGGCATAATCAGGCGTATCGAGCCGTCGGTCGGAGTCCACATGCCCCTCGTCGCGACCGGGCTGGTGCTGGCCGACGACAACCACAAGATTGCGATAATCGACTGCGATCTGATTGGCCTCGATCTTCCCCTGGTCGACCAAATTCGGCGGGCCGTGGCCGACAGGATCGACACTGAGACGAGCCATGTGACCGTCGCTTGCACCCACACCCACAACAGCCCCGCCACCTTTCGCACCGGTCTGGCCGGACCCCATGACATTGCGCCCCGGCCCGGCGAGGTAGAGTCACTGGACGCTTATATCACCGAGTTGGTCGATAAGCTGGCCGGTCTATCCGCCGCGGCGGATGCCTCCCGACAGCCTGCCAGGGCGGGAGCAGGCCGGGGCGAGGCACATGTCAACACCAACCGAGAAGAGATGATGGGGGATGGTCGCGTATTTGTGGGACGCAACCCGGACGGCGTTACGGACCACAGCGTGGACGTGCTGCGCATCGACGATCTAAATGGCCGACCCATCGCCGTAATCTGCTGCTATGCGGCCCATCCGGTGGTGATGGGCATGGACAGCTTCCTGCTCGGACCCGACTACCCGGGCGTGGTCCGACGGATAGTCGAGCAGACCACCGGCGCAACCTGTCTGTTCCTCACCGGCGCCGCGGGGAACCAGGCAACGATCGAGTTTCTCCAGCACGATTGGGACGAGGTGGAGCGTATAGGGGGCGTCATCGGCTCAGAGGCGGCCAAGACCGCCTTTGGTATCGAGACCCGCCCGCACGAGGTTTCAAGGCGCACTGCAGACTCGATGTCCAGCCTGGTGCTATACAGCAAGCGGTTTCACGACGGGCCTACCCACAGCCTTCTGGCCGTAGCCAGCCGGCAAGTGACGGTGCCGCTTCAGCCGCTGCCGTCGTTGAGAGAGGCCGAGGTCCAGCACGCCGACGCGATACGGGACCTCGAGGACCGACGGAGCCGTGGCGCTTCAGAACGGGAGACGGTGCCGGCTTTGATGATGGAGCGTTGGATCAGGGGTGTGCTGGAGAAGGTGCGGGCCGGGGTCAATCGGGAGGAGCTGTCTTTCGAGATCGTAGGCTACAGGCTGGACGACTTCGTCCTGGTTGCCATGCCCGGCGAGCCCTTCGTGGAGATCGCGCTTGGGGTGAAGGCGCGATCCAAGGCCGCCCACACGATGTTCGCGGGCTATGGCAACGGCAACGTGGCCTACTGGCCGAGTCCGGAGACCGTAGCCAACGGCGGCATGGCCGTCGAGGCCTCGGTCAAGACCTACGACATCTCGGCGGCGCCGACCGCTGACACGGTCGATATCCTCGTTTCCGAGTTCGGCAAGCTGCTAGAGGATCTGGGCCTGTAGCGCGCCGAGGCCGTCCTACAGGCCCCTATCCAGGGGCGCAAGAAGCCCCGAACGAACACAGAGGGATTCAATCGTTGCGCCGCCGTTTCAGGACTATCGAATTGACGCCGGTCGGCGTGGGAGACTTCGGACATGGCATCCGCTTCGAGACTGGCCTTCGCCGCCATCGTGGCCGGTTCCGGCATCGGAATCATCTTTGCAGTCTTGGGGATTTGGCTCACGACTCTTCCCGAATCGCTGGTCTATATCGGCCTAGCAACTGGTGCCCCAGGAGGAGGCTCGCCCGCAGCGAGATCACAGAGCAAGAGTTCGAGAACCTGGGGCGGGCCCTCGAGAAGCGGGCATGGACCGCAAAGCGTAGTCATATCGGGTGATCGCTCCATGCTAGTGGCCGGACTACGGTGTCTCGGCGACGGCTGTGACGAGGTTGAGTTTTCCATCCTGAACAAACTCGGCAACACAAGGGAGGAAAGGTCACGTCCGAGGGTGGCCACGGTCGCTACTTCCATGGTTATCTCATGCGAACGGTCCCGGCGCTTATGACTTCCTCACGTCTGGGCAGGTATGGCAGGTTAGCTGCGTGCTTGGGCGCAGGTAATCGGTTAGGCTGCGCAGGGCTGCCCCTATCCGACATGGACACTTGATATCCTGACGCAAGGTGAGGCTTCAATGGACGGTTCCGAGGTAACGACAGCCCGGTCGGACCAAGGACACGAGGCGGGTCCGCGAACTTCCTGAGCCCACTCTGGCGCTGGCTTGATGAACGGTTAGGCCTGGGCACTCTCCACTATCCCGTGCCCGAGCATGCGAATACCATCATGTACACCCTCGGGGGCGTTACGCTGATGGGCTTCCTCATGCTGGCGGCCACGGGTTTCTACATGGCCCAGTTCTA
>JAQBTI010000391.1 GCA_027624995.1 Chloroflexota bacterium | reverse complement strand
GGCTGCTGACGAGCGCCCTGGCCAGGAAGGCGCGCTGTTGCTGGCCACCGGATAGCTCCCGGATGTGCCTTTTCGCCAGCTTCGCGATCCCCAGCCGTTCCATGATCTCATGCGCGGTGTCGCGGTCGCGGCGGGAGAACCACGGGAAGAAGGGCGAGTCGGCGGTGCGTCCCATCATGACCACCTGCTCGACCGTTACCGGAAAGCTCCAGTCTATCGTCTCGAGCTGGGGCACGTACCCGATTCGTGGCCGTCGCTCGCCAATCGACTTGCCCTCGACGAGGATTTCGCCTTCGTAGATAGGCGCGGCGCCGAGAATCGCGCGCAGCAGGGTTGTTTTTCCGGAGCCGCTTGGCCCGAGCAGTCCGACGAAATCGCCGCGTTTTACGCTCAGGCTGATGTCGGAGAGTACTGGCGTGCCGTCGTACCCGCTTGTCACGCCGCGCATCTCGACAATCGGCTGGTCCTGGTCGTACGGGTGGGGGAAGGGATGAAGCATATTCTGACCTACTCCGGGTACTTTGCGCCGCTGGCGCCCTCGAATACGGGACCCGGGTCGAACCCGGACATCGCGTCCGCACTGCCACCCAGCGCCGGTATCATGACCTCGATGTTGGTCAGCATCAGCCCCAGGTAGGTGTGGCGCGGGTCACCGCTGGACCCTGGGAGGTCGTCATCTCTTAACTGGTCGATGAACTTAGCGCCACCCTCTTTCGCAATCTGCCGCATCACGGGGCTGGGAAAGACCTCGGAGCCGAAGATGGCGGGGACGCCGGTCTCACGGACCTGGTCGATGAGCCGGGCCACCTCCCTCGCCGATGGTTCGCGAAAATCCGAGGGTTGGACCGCGCCGATGATCTCCAACCCGTATCGCGACGCGAAGAGCGGGAAGGAGTCGTGATAGGTCAACAGCTTGCGATTACCCACCGGGACGGTCTGGAAGGCGGCCGAGATTCTCCTATCCAGGTCTTCGATTCGGGCCTCTAGCTTCGCATAATTCTCGCGGTAGTAGCCAGCGTTGGAAGCATCCAGGGCGACCAGTTCGTCCCGTATCAACTCCGCGTATTTTAGCGCCAGAATCGGGCTTGTCCACAGGTGAGGGTTTGGATGGCCGTCAGACTCCGGAAAGGAGAAATCGAAGACCCACTCCTCGGGACTAATGGCCTTGTCGCCCAGTGTGAGAATCACCGCGCCGTCCTTCTTGTTGGCCATGGCCATCTCCAGCGAAGGCTCTTCCAGAAAAAGGCCATTCAGCACGATCAGGTCGGCCTCGGCCATGACTCTTGCAACGGAAGGCGAGGGGCTGAACGTGTGCGAGTTGGTCCACTCGGGGATGATTCCCTCCAGCCGTATTCTGGTTCCCCCGATGTTCTCTACCAGACTGGTAATGGGAGAGACGGTCGTTACGACCCTGAGAACTCCGTCGTCTGGGCTCTCCTCTTCCGTGTCCGAACAAGCGATCACGGCGGCCAGCACCAGAGCCGTCGCCAGCCCGTACGCCGGGCCCTTCCAGGCCCTCACTTCTCGGAGTCTGCCCGGCAGTCCGCGCAGACTCCGAGGATGGCGAAGTGGTCCAGGTCGGGCTCGAAGCCGTAGTCATTGAGCACTCCTGCGCCCAGGTCGCCCACGTACCGGTGGTCGAGCTGCGTGACCCGGTCACACAGGCGGCATACAAGGTGGTGGTGCCGCACGGTCTCGATCCATTCGTACCGTGACTCTCCGCCACCCATGTTGGTCTCTGAGACCAGGCGCACGTCCTTGAGAACGGCCAATGTCCGATAGACCGTCGATGCGTCGACAAATGGATAGGACTCTTTGACCTGCGCCAGGATGTCCGTCGCCGAGATGTGTCCCCCGGCGTGCCTGACTGCGGTGAGGATCATCAGTCGCTGCGGGGTCAGCCTGTGCCCCGAGTCCCTGAGGGTCTGTGCGGTAGCCTGTTCGCAGCTCATCTCTGCTCCTGCGACTAGTTGCAAGAGCCATTATCCTCTGGTGCTCTTAACGAGTCAATAGAGGTTAGTCGCAACTGCCGATGGCCGCGCCGTATCGGCCTCAAGAGGCTAGTCGTCGGGCGGAGCCTATCCCAGCTTTGCCAGCGTCGATGCAGGGACCAAGGCTGCGGCAAGTGTTATTAGGGCGGCCAGCGCCACGGAGACGGCCCACAAGTATTGACCTGACCGCGGATGCGGAAGAGTGCTGACGCGGTCGATGAGTGCCGCGCCGACGCCGAACAAGAGACTCGCCCACATGCCGGCAAATATGAACGGAGCGCCAGTGGCGAGACCCCGCAAGGGAGCGAGCATAATGGTGTCGGCCGAGGCGTAGAACAGGTCCGCGGGCTGAATTAAGTCTGTATAGACGGAAAGAAATAGTAAGGCGAACGGTAAGAAGAGCGCTCCGATCAGGAGGGGATAGAAAATCGCGTAGCCGACCGCGAGAGCGGACCACTGTAGCGGTTGGAGATTGTTTCGGCCTGAGCCGAATTGTCTCGTGCCTCCATGGGCCCAGTAAGCGATGAGTGCCGCCAGGGCCGCGCCCGTCGCGAAACCGGCCCCGTAGATGAAGACCGCCTCGGGCGCGTCCAACCTTATCGGCTCAAGGAAGCCGGGGGTTCGCCCCAACAGGTTGATAACTACCGCGAAGCCGCCGGCGGAGGCTCCGCATAGGGCCAGCGCCGCGGTATAGTTCCAGCGGTCCCAGTCAGGCCGGAACCTCGATGACGCTTGTGACCTCATGACCGAGGTCCGGACACTCGTCGGCTGTAAGCTGGAAACCATGGCTTAAAGGTACCATATTCGGCCGGACTGGATGGTTGTCGTTGTCGTCGAGGCGGGGGC
>JAQBTI010000390.1 GCA_027624995.1 Chloroflexota bacterium | reverse complement strand
AAAGGAGCGGGCTGAGCACATCATGCTTCTGGACCTGGGGCGCAACGACATCGGCCGCGTCAGTGAGCCCGGCACCGTCGAGGTCACGCAGATGATGGATATCGAGCGTTACTCCCACGTCATGCACCTAGTCTCACATGTGAAGGGTCGGCTGAGAGACGGGCTTAGCAGCTTCGACGCGCTCAGGGCCTGCTTCCCGGCCGGGACGCTTTCGGGGGCGCCCAAGATAAGAGCCATGGAGATAATCGCGGAGTTGGAGCCGGAAAAGCGGGGGCCGTACGGCGGGGCGGTAGGCTACTTCGACCTCTCGGGAAACATGGACACGGCAATAACAATACGGACACTGGTCATGAAGGACGGCGTGGCCTACACGCAGGCGGGCGGCGGAATCGTCTTTGATAGCGTGCCTGAGACGGAATTTGAGGAGACTCTGCACAAGGCATCGGCTGTCCTACGCGCCATCGACGAGGCGGAGGGGCTGTAAGAAGAAGTCCCTTCCCTAGCCGGGGGAAGGTTAGGGTGGGGGCGACACAATACTCGGTAGCCGCGGCGCCCCCTCCTCAATCCTCCCCGATGGGGGAGGAGGTAAGAAAGGAGCATGAGATGATCCTACTGATTGACAACTACGACAGCTTCACATACAACCTCTACCAATACCTGAGTGAGCTGGGCGCAGAGGTGAAGGTCGTCCGCAACGACGAGACGACTGTCGAGGAGATCGCCGACTTGGCCCCGGAGAAGATCGTGGTATCACCAGGACCGTGTACGCCGGACAAGGCAGGTATTTCCAACAATGTGATCCGCCACTTCGGCCCGACGACGCCGACCCTCGGGGTCTGTCTCGGCCACCAGTGCATCGGTTACGCCTATGGCGGCACCGTCGGAGGCGCTGGCGAGATCATGCACGGCAAGACGTCGATGATTCACCACGATGGAAAGGGCGTGTTCCGCGGCTTGCCCGACCCCTTCGAGGCAATCAGGTACCATTCGCTGGCGATCTACGAAGAAGACCTGCCCGACGATCTGGAGGTGACCGCGCGGACCGACAACGGTATTATTATGGGCGTTCGACATAGGACTCACCCAGTGGAAGGTATCCAGTTCCATCCGGAGTCCATTATGACCAAAGTAGGCAAGGACCTGCTCAAGAACTTCCTCGAGATGTAAGGACGGTAAATCTATGTTCGATGTACTGATAAAAGGCGGAACGGTAGTTGACGGTAGCGGGGCCCCAGGCTATCGAGGCGACGTTGGAATCACCGGCGACAGCATAGAGACCATCGGCGACCTCTCGCGGGCCGAGACGCGACGCGTGGTGGACGCCACGGGACACATTGTCTCACCGGGCTTCATCGACACACACGCTCACTCCGACGGCGTCCTACTCTGGGACCCACAGCACGCCAACGGGCTGCGTCAGGGGATCACCACCGAGATTCTCGGCCAGGACGGGCTCTCGTACGCACCTCTGTCGGCCAAGAACTACCCAATCTACAGACGCTACATCTCGGGCATCCTCGGCGAGCCGCCGGAAGGCCTGGACATGAGCAGCGTATCGGCCTTCCGGTCGCACTACGACAAGAAAGTGGCGATCAACACGGCCTACTGCGTTGCCCACGGAGCCGTGCGTCTCGAGGCGCTGGGGTTTCGCGATGAGCCCCTCATCGGGGACGCTCTGGAGAAGGCAAAGCGGCTGATAACCGAGGGCATGGAGCAGGGCGCGGTCGCTTTCGCGACGGGCCTCATGTACTTCCCGCACTCCTGGAGCGACGGCAACGAGATGGTGGAGCTGTGCAAAGCGGCCAAAGAGGCCGGCGGGGTCTACGTGACGCATCTTCGGAGCAACCACAACGAGAGGTCCTTCGGCGGCGAGGGAGGCGTTCCCGAGGCCCTGGAGATCGGACGTCGGTCTGGCATCGGGGTCCACTTCTCCCACTACCGGACCGGTCCGGGTAGCCAGGGCCAGGTCGCGGAGCGGATGGAGCTCATCGACAAGGCCAAGGCCGAAGGGGTCGATTGCACGATGGAGCTCTACCCCTACCCGTCCGGGTGCACCTTCGCTCTAAGCATGCTCCCCTCCCACATCCACGACGGCGGGCCGGAAGCGGCTCTTAAACGAATAAAGGACCCGTCGGAGCGTAAGGCGCTGGTCGAGGGCCTCGAAAGTAACGGCGGCCTGCGAGAAGCGGTCGTAACGTACTCGCCGGTTACACCGGAGGCCGAAGGCATGAGCATAATGGACCTGTCGGAGTCCAGGGAGGTGTCGCCGGGCGAGGTCGTCTGCGATCTGATCATAGAGAACGACTTGAAGGTGGCCTACCGGGGAGCGCCGCCCGACAGCGTGGC
Source organism: Chloroflexota bacterium (assembly GCA_027624995.1). Taxonomy (GTDB): domain Bacteria; phylum Chloroflexota; class Dehalococcoidia; order Lucifugimonadales; family CATQGZ01; genus CATQGZ01. The sequence continues at coordinate 496 of JAQBTI010000390.1, read as the reverse complement.
CGTGTGGCGCCAGCTGAGCAGGGACACCATGGACTTCCTGTCGAGGCCGGACTACATGGTGGGCAGCGACTCTATTCCTATAGGAAGCATGCCCCACCCCAGGGCTTACGGGACCTTCCCTCGCATCCTGGGGCGTCTGCAGCGTCAGTTCAACGTCATGAGTCTGGAGCAGCTTGTCCAACGGATGACGGACAACGCGGCCCGGCGATTCGGCCTGAAGAAGCGTGGCCGCATCGAGAAGGGCTACTTCGCCGACGTCGTAGTGTTCGATGCCGAGCGGATAATCGACAACGCGACCTACGACGATCCAACGCAGCCGCCGGCGGGCATCCCGTACGTGCTGGTGAACGGGCAGGTGGCCGTGGACAACGAGCGGTGCACCGGCGTCTTCGCCGGCCGCGCAGTGCCGTAAGGGAGCCTTGCACAAGAAGTGTCGCGCAACCTGCATGGTCCTTCGACAGGCTCAGGACGAACGGTCGATCTCAATATACGTTCG
>JAQBTI010000389.1 GCA_027624995.1 Chloroflexota bacterium | reverse complement strand
TCATCAGGTCGGCCTGGCGAGGAGAGGCTCGAAATGCCTCCATGCCGAAGCGGGCGAGGTCGAAGCGGGACATTGCGCTGGCCATCATCTCAAATGCGCAACACGCCAGACCAAAGGAAAGGGGCCAAACCGCCGATTTGCGTCCCCAGTTCAGGAGGGCGTCCACGGAGGTTACCGCCAGGTTTCGCTTGAGGTCGTCGGGGACCTCAACGATCGGCTCGGCGAGGGGCTCCGTGTGAGTCGCCTTGAGGTGGTTGATGTACGCCCCTTCATCGCGGTCCACGTCCCACGTGGTCTCAAAGAGGGGAATAAGGTTTTCAGGGACCGTAAGCCGAGTTGTCATGCGTCAGCTAACTCCACTCCAGCGAACCTTTGCGCCACTCGTACAGCCACCCAACGACGATGACTCCGACGAAAGCCGCCATGGCCAATAGGATGAACGCTCCGAATTCCAGGGACAGCACGCCAAAGCTCGCTGCCCAGGGGAACAGGAATACGACCTCAACATCGAAAATCACGAATGCCAGCGCAAAGGTGTAGAAGCGGAAATTGAATCGATTCCACGTGCCTGAGATCGTCTCGAAGCCGCATTCGTAGATTGCGGACTTGACCTCATCGAACTTCTTGGGACGAATGCCTAAAACCGACATCACCCACGAGCCGAGTAGCATGCCCGTGGGTACGGCGACCGCCAGCGCGGCGAAGACCGCGATGAGGCCGTACTGGCGGAAATAATCGTCGACCATTACACCTTCGTTCATGGCTCGGAATATAGCATACGGGCTGAAGCCTTGGCAAGTGAAATTTTTTACAATCGAACTTGCGGACGGGTACGAAGCAGCAAACCGGGGACCACCGACCGAAGACCGCGGACCGCAAACCGCGGTCATCGAGCGGGCCCGGTTAGATGCAGTAGCGCAGCCGACAATTTGGCGACCGCTCCCCATGCGCCCAATACCTGCGGTCCGCGGTCGGTGGTCTGCGGTCCGCTTTGTTGACATCGCAACGGGGTGTTGTTAGGATTTTGCCGCAACATGTGCGCAATGGAGCCGTTTGGCATGGCCGCTCCCGGTTGGCGGGAGGACCGCAAGGACACGTGACTACCACACTCCCCTCCGTATTTCAAAAGTACCGCATCATGCTGAACTCAGCCATGCGCGCCCAGCTCTCCACGAGAGGACTCGCGGTGTACCGCATGCTCGAGTACTCAATGGGATGGGCGGACGTGGAAGGGCAACCGGTGGACGCCGTATCGGGCAAGGCGTTGCGTCCCACACTTTGCCTGCTTGCGTGCGAGGCAGCGGGAGGAGACCCGGAAAACGCCCTCCCGGCAGCCGTCTCTCTTGAGTTGATCCACCACTTCTCTCTTATCCATGACGACATACAGGACAGGGATGAGACACGCCACCACAGGCGTACCCTGTGGGCAGTATGGGGCGAGCCGAAAGCGATAGTTGCCGGCAACACGCTTCGGGTAATCGCCGATCGATCGCTGTGGGACCTCATCGAGCGCGGCGTCCCCTACCGGAGCGTAGTCACAGCGGCCGACCTCCTGACCGAAGCTTATCTGCAGATGATCGAGGGCCAGTATCTGGACCTGTCGTTCGAGGGACGCCCCGATATCACTCTGGACGAATACCTCACGATGATCTCGTGCAAGACCGGCGCGTTGATTCGTTGCTCGATGAATCTTGGGGCGGTAATCGGTTCCGGTGCCGGCGAGGCGGTGGAAGCATTTCGGGAATGTGGTCGGTCATTGGGATTCGTTTTCCAGATACGCGACGACATTCTTGGAATCTGGGGGGACCAGAAGGCCACGGGAAAACCGGTGGGGGCGGACATTGTCCGCAAGAAAAATTCACTCCCGATCGTGTACTCTATGTCGAAGGCTGGCGGAGTGGACCGGGCGGAGCTTCAGGCGATTTACCGCAAAGCAAGTCCGGATGGACGGGATGTCGAGACTGTACTCGACATAATGGACACGCTGGGTGCGCGCGCGTACGCGCAAGGCCTGGCATCGGCCCACTGCACCCGTGCGCTTGAGACTCTGGAGGCGATAGACGTACCGCGGGAATCCAGGGCCCACATCGAAGAAATCGCCCGTTTTCTCCTCGTCCGGGAGCATTGAGGAGTAGAGGCGCCAGCAGGTAAGCGACCCTGCGAGAGTCTCGGAACACCTGGCGCCCGAGCGGCTGGAAAGGCTTCCGATAGTTTAAAGCGACATAGAGACGGCACAGGTGTTTACGTGGAAGCGATTCTCCCTAATAATTGAGGAAGCGCCTCCCACGATGCGCCTGCCGACCGCATTTCATAGAATAACAGATACATTCTCGTATAGATGCGCTATAATCTATTCCGCATATGTTCGAGGGTGGTCCTCGTCAGGGCACATCGGACAACACAGAGAGGTTATGAATGAGAGTAACCGAGGCTTCCCTCAGGACCTGTACCTTCACGCTCGAAGTGTACTCAACGACCGAGCCGGAGTTCATAGATATCACCGACCGGGTCGTAGAGTGCGTGAAGCAGTCAGAGATCCGGAACGGATTCATCATCGTCTTTTCCCGTCACACGACGTCGGCGGTGACAATCCAGGAAAACGAGCCTCTACTCCTGCAGGATCTTGCCAATACGCTGGAACGCTTTTCGCCGCGCAATGCCCATTACCGCCACAACGATTTCAGCGTGCGTACCGTACACATGCATGAAGACGAGTGCCCGAACGGTCACTCGCACTGTCAGCACCTGACGCTTGGCACGAGTGAAAGCATTCCGCTCATCGACGGCAGCCTGCCCCTGGGCAAGTGGCAGCGTATCTTCATGGTCGAGCTCGACGCGGAGGGACCCAAACCTCGCCA
>JAQBTI010000388.1 GCA_027624995.1 Chloroflexota bacterium | reverse complement strand
CGGTGACTCCGGACGTATGGAGTCGGCTGTGCCCAGAATGAAGCCGCCGCCGGGCGCCGCCGCGATGATGGCCTGGCGAACCGTTTCGCGGATCAGCTCCGGGGTGCCAAAGCAGATGACATTGACCGGATCCGTGTGCCCCTTCAGGCAGACCTGCGACCCGATGCGCCTCTTGGCTTGAGCGAGGTCGACGTTGCCCAGAGGGGGCGGTGCAAGGGTCTCCACGACATCGATGCCAACTTCTGCCAGGTCCTCCAACACATCGTTCATCCTGCCGTCATCAAAGTAATCGACGTAAGCGCCGTAGGAGTGGATGAGCTCCACGTTCTGTTTGATCAAGGGCTTGAAGAGCTCGCGGAATTGGGCCGGCGACCAGCCGACGCCCGGCGAGCAGTTGTACCAGGTTTCGAAGAGGATTCCCACTCCCTGCTCGAGCACTGCCTGCAGAATGGCGCGGTGATAGCTCTGGAAAATCTGCAGGAGATCCAGCAGCAACTGGCGGTCGTCGTAATACATGGTGAAGGCATTCTCGATGCCCAGAGAATCCATGAGGAACTGATCGACCCCCTGGGTCGGGCGCACCAGGAGCAGACCGCGGTCGCCGATCGCCTGGCGCAACAGGGGAATCTCGCCGAGGAATGCCTGTTGTGGCGTGGGCAGCAGGAAGCGGACCTTCTCGAGGTCGCCGGCATTTTTCACCAGAGCTTCCACGACATGGTCAAAATTGACGGGACTGCCGGGCCGCGTGGCGGCGCGCACGTCGTGGAGGTCTCCCGCGGGCGTGTGAAAGGTGCGCCTCACGGTGATCGTCTCGCCCGCATCCGTCACGTCCAGATTGACGCCAACACCCGGAAGATCGTTGTAGGCGCCAGAGTAGTGCAGCAGGAAGTTGTTCTGGGGTGGCACGTAGGCCGGCATGACATCGTGAGGGTAGCGCTCAGCCATCGCCAGGCAGTGGTGAACGCAACAGCAGCCCTCCACGCCCAGGAGATAGTCGAAGTAGCGCGGACTCACCGGCACGCGGTCCACCTCCTGGTGGCGAATGGCGCGCAGCAGTCTTTCCCTGGACGTGAGTTGTGCCATGGGTCAGGTCATCTTTCGAGAGGGCGCATCATCTTCGTCCTCGGTGAGGATGGAGGCGAGGAGCTCAGGGTCGATGCTGCCGCCGCTGACAATGCAGACGGTCTTGCCGCGCTTTTCCGGCGGTTCAGCGAGGGCGGCGCCAACGGAGATCGCTCCGGCCCCCTCAGCGACAAGCTTGTTGCCGAGGGCGAGGCGTTTGATGGCGGCCCTGGCGTCAGCTTCGGAGACGAGGGCCGCTTCGTCGACGACCTGACGGAGGAGGGGATACATCTCGTCGACGATGAGGGGGGTGGAGGCGCCTTCGCAGATGGTCGGCTTCCAGTCGATCCAGACCGGGCCGCCGTTGCGGAAGGCCTCAGCGAGAGCCGGATTCACTTCGGACTGCACACCGACGATGCGGATGTCCGGGTTGAGGGCCTTGAGGGCGCTGCCGATGCCGCAGACCAGGGCGCCGCCACCGACGGGGACAAAGACGGTGTCGACGTCGGGGAGGTCTGCGAAGATCTCGAGGCCGATGGTGCCGTGGCCGGCGATCATGGCGGGCTCACCCCAGGGGGTCAGGTAGGCGTAAGGCTCCTGTTTCCAGCGCTCTTCGAGCATGAAGGCCATGAGCTCGTGGGAGGGCACTTTGATGGGGGTGGCGCCGTAGTTGATGATGGACTGGAGCTTGTTGTCGGGGAGCCAATCGGGGACGACGGTGCGGGCGGTGGTGCCGAAGAGGCGGGCGACATATCCGAGGGCCTGGGCGGTGTTGCCGGCGCTGGTGGTGGAGAGGCCGCGGGTGCGTTCTGAGTCGGAGAGGGTGGAGGCCCAGTTGTAGACGCCGCGGAGTTTGAAGGAGCCTGTGGGTTGGAGGGTTTCGGGTTTGAGGTGGATGTCTGAGGAGTCGGCGTAGCTGTGTAATGGGGGGAGAGGGGTGCGAGCTGCAACATCGGAGATGCGGGTAGCAGCAGCGCGAACTTCACGGAGATCTGGAGCAGCTACGGCGGGACCGCCCCCATCCGGTTAGTAGGTTGTCAGGCATCTCAGTCGGCGGAAGATACTCTCTGATCAGCCATATGCAAGAAGTGACGTTGGACTAACACGCGCTGCACTTGACTCTCAGTACTTCCCCCGAGAAAGTGAACGCTGACGTTATGCGGTCTGAGACATCGACTCAAAGACAACTTCCGGAAGGTTTGCATTCTCACGAGCGTGCTCGATTGTCATACTGACAAGATTTCCGACCGCATCGAGATCGACATAGATGTTTTCGGAGATTTCCCTCGTTTCCGCGACATCGCGGCCAGCAAACTCGACGAGTGCCGTATCGGTGTCTTCGAAGTACTTAACTTTCATGAGGTTTCACTCCTATCAGCGATAGTCCCTGTCAAAAAAGGCATTGTGGACGGTCTCTCGGTCTTCTAAGAGCACCACTCTAAGATACTTATTCTCTTGCTGGACGAAGACCCGCCTTCGGACGCGCCCGTCTGACTGGACTTGCTCACGGAGGGGTTCATCAATGGCCAGCTGGATCCACTTGTCTTTGATTCCCGCCCTGTCGGGTCGTCTGCGCGTGTAGCTGAAGTATGCAGTTGTCTTCACCTTTTGCTATTTCGGTCCTCTCTCATGATAAACCTCCCTGCCACCGAAATTGCTATGTGCGCTCTTGTCTATCAATGAGAAGGCGGGTACTGAGTATCCGTCCAATTCCCGTTCTTCGAGCGCATAACAATTACTTTGGGGGTATCCATTTAACCGGAGTCATTATATCTTCGGGCCATGGCGTACCCTCGCGCT
>JAQBTI010000013.1 GCA_027624995.1 Chloroflexota bacterium | reverse complement strand
CAAGGGGCGTCCACGCTCCGGCTCTATACTCCACAGGGCGTTGAGGTCGGTCCAGAAGTGCCGGTAGCGGAACTGATCGAGGAAACCCCTGATTCTGCACTGCGGCTGGTCGTCCGGCAGACGTTCGAGGTACTGGACTGGCACGCTGCACATGGCGGCGACCGCGCTGAGCTACTGGGGTGGCTCAGAAGGTCGACCCTTCTCTACGCCATGGACAAGCACGAACTTCGAGTTTCGGCAGAGCCGGACGGCGCGCTGCTCCCAGCCGCCCGCGAGCTCGAGGCAGAGAAGCTCATGGCCCTGAACGCGTCAGGGCTGTTCGAAATTACTGATGATGGCAGGAACCACCTGGGCGCCGTTATCTCGGAGACGGAGTCGTACATCGACCTGTACGATGTCTTCAGCGATGTCCTCTACGACCTGGAGACCCAGTCGGTGCGGTTTGGTACCGGCCACGGCCAGGACCTGCGGGTTCCGGTGTATGAGAGCGAGGGCATCGACCCGATACGAGCGGTGTTCCTCCTCAGGCTCTACGACTCCACTCTCGACACCCATTCGGCGGACTGGACGGAGAAAGCGCTTTCGGCCGACCTGTTTGACCATTGGCTGAGCCCAGTCCTGGACCGCGTGACTCTGGCCGAAGAGGACTTGGACTGGATCATCGAAGGTGGGCTCGCACATAGCGAGGAGAGGGCCGAGGAGGCCCGCAGGCAGGTGGCGAGGCGGCGGGCCGTCAGGAAGGCACGTTCGGGCTAGGCGACCGATCTTGCCCGGCATGGCTCTCCGATGCGATCTGCCGGACCGGGGTCAGACGCACTCCGAGATGGCGCCGTTCGACTTCCACTCCGACTTGAACGGGGATTTGATCTTGATGACTGCCCCTGTGAGGCTGCTGAAGAAGCTCAAGCGTCGTATTACTTCCTGGGGCCGGCCGGCTATCCTCCCCCGGTTGACCCAGTCTCTCTGTGTGAGCGAAACTGCCCAGATTGTACCGGTCAGACTGTCTGACACTGCCCAGGCCAGATTTACCCCCCGGTTGCTGGGTGGAGCCACCGAGATAGTAGAAGAAGTCTCCTGAGTTGGAGAGGGGCGGGGCGATGGCCTGGCTTTCGGGCAGTAGGCTCGCGAGCTCCTGGCTATAGGTCTCTCCACCCTTTGAGACGCTGATCTCGAGGTCGATCCATTCGAAGTCATCGAGATTCCGTACGTACAGCCGGGTGTCCCGCTCTTCACCATCGGTGCAGACCTGGGCCGTGATTGTCTGCGCATTCGAGCCTGGCGAGGCGCCGCCCGAGCCGCACGCGACCAGGGCCAGGACTAGGAACGATGCCGACAGCACTATCGCAATCGGAGAGGATCGCGCAGCTATGGTGTTCAGGACAACCGGCTTCTCAAACTCTCTAGTCACTTCACGCTCACATTCCGGGCCCAGATACCGTCGCGACCCTTGCCGACCGCATTCCAGCACGGCACTCAGCATTGGCCACGGACCAGAATTGGGTGGTGATTTCGCCTATGATTTCAGGTTCGACTCAGGGCCGTCTCTAGCTTCTCCGTGGCTTGTCTCGGTCGGCCGTGTCCAGCATGATCGTGACGGGTCCGTCGTTGACGATAGAAACCGCCATATGTGCCTGGAATCGGCCGGTCTCTACGCGAAGACCGGTATCGGCGAGGAGTGTAACGGTGCGCTCGACGAGAGCACTCGCATGTTCGGGCGGTGCTGCTTTGGTAAAGCTGGGGCGGCGGCCCCGGCGCGTGTCGCCGTAGAGCGTGAACTGGCTTACGACTAGGAGATCTGCGCCGATATCCAGTGCGGAGCGGTCGAAGCGACCATCGTCGTCGGGGAAGATGCGCAGATTGACCGTCTTATCGGCGATGTAGCGGGCTTCGTCGTCGCCGTCGCTGGATGAGACACCGAGCAGAAGAACCAGGCCGCGGCCAATTCGTCCGACCACCTCGTCCCCAACCGCCACCGATGCCTCAGACGCCCGCTGGACCAGGGCCCGCAACCGTCAATTGTCCCCGGCAGCCTTTGTTGAGGAAGCCTCGGCTTTTTCCTTGGCCTTGGGCTTTTCGGCGGACTTGGGCTTGTCGTCCGACTCGGACTTGGACCCTGACTTGAACCCTGACTCGGACTTGGACCCTGACTCGGATTCTGACGACGACTTGGACTCAGAGCCGCCATTGGCGCCGCTCTTACCCTTGCCGTAGTCGTTCACGTAGAACCCGCTTCCCTTGAAGACGACCGGAACGGAGTGAATGAGACGCCGGGAGCTGTTCTCACATCTGGGGCAAGCGGTAACAGGCTCTGCGTCGAAGCCCTGCTTCAATTCAAACACAAGGTGACAAACGCCACACTCGTAGTCGTACCGTGGCACAATCCCTCCGATGACGCGAACAAGTGACAGTCATGCGACGCGACTGCCAGTATCGACACGTAAATGTAGCACCCGGACTCGATACGTGTCAAGGTGCGCTAGGCCCGCGAGGCGGTAACGGCGCGCTCCAGGGCATTGCGCCACGCGTCGTCAATCTTCTCCATGGGCAGGTCGATGAGGCCTTCCAGACGGAGAGTGTCTCCCCCCGTCCGGCCGAGTTCGGTCCACGGTACGCCTTCGGCACGACAGATCTCTTTCAGGGCCGAGAGCCGGTCCGGGGAGAGGGTGACTACGATCCGGGACTGGGCCTCCCCAAAGAGGACCACATCCCAGCGCCCCGAAGTTGCGATCTCGCCCTCGAACCCGGTATCGCCCGCGATACAGCATTCAGCGATGGCGACGGCCAGGCCTCCGTCTGAGCAGTCGTGGGCAGAACGAATGACGCCCTCCCGTACGAGGCTCACGCACGCCCGTTGCAGGCTCATCTCGAGGTCGAGGTCGATATTAGGCCGGCCTGCGACCAGGTCGTGAATCAGATCGAGGTATTCGCTTCCGGCCAGCGTCGCGGCGTCATCGGCGATTTGCTCCGCACCCAGTAGCACCACAAGGTCACCGGGCCGCGTGAAGCCTACTCCGACGTGCTGCTCGACATCCTCGAGCAGGCCCAAGGCGCCAATCACCGGCGTCGGGTAGATGGCGTCTCCATGGCTCTCGTTGTACAGGCTGACGTTACCGCTGATCACCGGCGCGGAAAAGGCCTCGCTGGCCTTCGCGATCCCGATGACGGCCTGCTCGAGCTGATAGTAGACGTCGGGCCGCTCGGGATTCCCGAAGTTCAGGCAGTCGGTAAGGGCGATCGGGACGGCGCCGGTGCAGGCGACGTTCCGGCATGCCTCGGCTACAGCGATCATTCCTCCGACCAACGGATCGAGGAAACAGAGCCTACCGTTGCCGTCTGTTGCCAGAGCGATCCCTTTGGACGTGCCCTTGATCCTCAGAACGGCGGCGTCGCCACCCGGCCCTTCGGCGGTGTTGGTCTGGACCTGGTGATCGTACTGTCTGTAGACCCAGAGCTTGCTGGCGATGTTGTGTGAGGCGAGTAGCCGCAGCAGCACGGCCTCGGCGCCCTCCTCGGGAAGCGGGACCGAGTCGAGGTCGTATTGCTGAAGCTCCGCAACGAACTGCGACTGCACGGCGCTCGGCCTGTACTGAGGGGCGTCGATCAGAAGCCCGACGGGGGCCTCGGCATGTAGAGTGCCGTTCTCGTAGATCCTGGCCAGTCCATCGTCAGTGGCCCGCCCGATGACCGTAGAGTCGAGGTCCCACTTGTCGAAAATCGCCTTTATTTCATCCTGTCGACCGTCCTTGACGATCACGAGCATGCGCTCCTGGGACTCCGACAGCATTACCTCGTACGGCGCCATCCCGATGTCTCGCCTTGGAACCTGGGAGACGTCGAGCTCGATGCCTGTGCCACCCTTCGACGCCGCCTCCACGGCAGCGCTGGTCAGGCCGGCAGCGCCCAGGTCCTGTACTCCAACCACATGCTCGTTCCGTGCCGCCTCCAGGCAGGCCTCTATCAGGACCTTTTCGAGGAATGGGTTTCCAACCTGCACCGTCGGGCGCAGCTCGCGCTCGTCCTCGAATGTACGGGAGGCCAGCCCCGACGCGCCGTGGATTCCATCGCGGCCCGTGTCGGCCCCGACGAGCATCAGCAGGTTGCCCGCGCTGCCGGTGGTCGCCTGGACCATCGAGCCGGCCTCCAGCAGGCCGACGCACATGGCGTTGACCAATGGATTTCCGGCATATGACCGGGAGAAGACAATCTCTCCGCCGACGTTCGGGACGCCGATGCAGTTGCCATAGCCGGAGATACCCGCGACCACGCCTTCCAAGAGATAGCGATTGGAGGGATCGGTCAGCGGCCCGAAGCGCAGGGAGTTGAGCAGCGCGATCGGCCTCGCACCCATTGCGAAGATGTCACGCACGATTCCGCCGACACCGGTGGCCGCCCCCTGGTAGGGCTCGATGGCCGAAGGATGATTATGAGACTCGATCTTCATCACGATGGCGAGGCTGTCGCCGATGTCTACGACCCCCGCGTTCTCTTCGCCTGGGGCAACCAGCACGCGCGGACTGCTCGCGGAGAACATGCGCAGGAGGGGCTTCGAGTGCTTGTAACCGCAGTGCTCGCTCCACAGTGAGCCGAACAGGCCAAGCTCGAGTTCGTTGGGCTCCCGCCCCAGGCGCTCGACTATGGCCTCGTACTCTCCGTCGGAGAGGGCCAGGTCGTCGAGCATTTTCTTAGAGGCAGGCATCTCAGTTGGCCGGCGAAAGAGCGGAGGAGATGATCGATTCGAAGATAAGCCGTCCGTCCGTGCCGCCTATGAGGTCCTCGCAGCATCGCTCCGGATGGGGCATCATGCCGAGCACGTTTCCTCGGTCGTTGGTGATCCCGGCGATGTTTCTCGCCGCGCCGTTGGGGTTGGCCGTCTGAGTGACATCTCCGTCGGCCGTGCAGTAACGGAAGGCCACCTGTCCTCCGGCCTCCAGCTCATCGAGTGTCGCCTCGTCGGCGTAGTAGTTGCCCTCGCCGTGGGAGATAGGGATTCGCAGGACCTGTCCGCCAGTCCCGCCGCCGGTGAAAGGCCCCCGTGCCGCCTCGATACGTATGTTGACCCACTGGCATCTGAACTGCAGGTGAGAGTTGCGCGTCAGGACTCCGGGTAGTAGCCCGGCTTCGCATAGCACCTGGAAGCCGTTGCAGATCCCGATGACGAGGCCGCCCGCGGCGGCGAACTCCTCTACGGCCTTCATTACGGGCGAGAATCGCGCTATTGCCCCGGCCCTGAGGTAGTCGCCGTAGGAGAAGCCGCCCGGCAGGACGACGCAGTCGTAGGAGGAGAGGTCGGTCTCCTTGTGCCAGACGTACTCGACGGGCTGGTGGAAGACCTGGTCCACGACGTGAAAGCAATCCGTGTCGCTCCAGGTGCCCGGGAATACGACGATACCGAATTTCATAAAGTCGTGCGGCGGTCCTTCTGTGTAGTGGCGGTTCGCGAACCACTACGACGGTTCTATGTCTGTCATTCTGAGCGGCAGCGAAGAATCTAAGACGGTAGCTGCGCATCTCGGCCGTCGCCTATGGACGGCGGCCTTAAATCCCTCGTCGCCACGCTCCTCGGGATGACATTACCTCTTATTCCCCCATGCCCTTGAGCATCTCGGAGGCGATTCGGTTGACCTCGCGGCCCTCTGCCCGTCCGCGTATCTGGGGCATGACGGCCCCCATGACCTTGCCCATGTCTTCAGGCCCCGCGGCGCCCACCTGTTCGATCGAGGCGCGCACGATCTCGGTCACCTCGTCGGACGTGAGCTGCTCCGGAAGGTACCCCAGGATGATGGCCAGCTCCGCCTTCTCCCTTTGGACAAGGTCGTCGCGCTCGGCCAGCCCGAACGCCTCGATGGAGTCTCGCCGCTGCTGGGCCTGTTTTGCCAGCACGCGGATGGCCCCATCGTCATCCAGCTCCTTGTGGTCTTCAATCTCCTGGTTGTGGATCTCGGAGCGCAGCGTGCGGATTACGGTACGCCGGATAGCGTCCTTCTGGCGCATGGCGTCCTTCAGGTCTATGTCCAGGGTCTCTTTAACGGTCATGTGGCCTCGTAGCAGGGGCGGTTTTCAAACCCGAGTCGTGCCTCCGGAGTATATTTAGCGCCGTGACGGCTAGTCAAGGAGCCCTTACAGCCGCTCTAAAGCACTCTTGATTGACCCCAACGACCGCTCGCGGCCGAGTATTTCGAGCGACTCGAACAGCGGAGGCGCGACCCGGAGCCCGGTTGTCGCGACTCGAATCGAGCCGAAGAGCTGTCCCGCCTTGATGTTCAGTTCCGCGGCGAGCGGCCTCACTCCAGCCTCGGTCGCGGCGGCGTCGAAAGACTCGATCTGAGTCAACACGTCCAAGGCTCTCTCAAGGGCCACTTTCGTGCTTTGACGATCCATGCCCTTCTGGACGAGCTCTTCGGTCTCGTAGTCAATCGTGTCTCTGAAGAAGAATGTGACCAGGGGCGCGGCGTCGCTCATCGTCTTGATGCGATCGCGTATCAACGGGACGATGCGGAGCAGGTAGTCCCGTTCTGGCAGATCGGGTATCTCGGGCGGCGGATACGCGCGCCAGTAAGCCAGCAGCGTTTCGGCCAGGTCTTTGTCGACCATCTTCCGGAGGTACTGCCCATTGAACCAGAGGAGCTTTTCCTGGTTGAAGATTGCACCCGCCTTGGCCACTCGTTCTATCGAGAAGTGCCGTACGAGCTCCTCTCGCGACATGATCTCGGTCTTGTCGTCGAGCGACCAGCTCAGCAGGGCAAGGAAGTTGACCATGGCGTCAGGTAGGAACCCGGAGCTCCTGTACTCCAATAGGGCGGCCGCTCCGTGGCGCTTGCTGAGTTTGGACTTGTCCTCAGCAAGAATCATCGGGAGGTGAGCGAACCGCGGAGGCTCCATGCCCAATGCCTCATAGAGCTGCAGGTGACGAGGAATGCTGGAGAGCCATTCCTCCGCCCGCATGACGTGAGATATCTTCATTGTGTGGTCGTCCACGACGTTGGCCAGATGGTAGGTCGGGAAGCCGTCGGATTTGAGTATTACAAAGTCGTCCAGCAGTCGGTTCTCGAAGGTCACTCGGCCTCGGATAAGGTCGTCGACGGTGGTCGAACCATCCATCGGCATTTTGAAGCGGACGGCCGGCGTTGCCCGGCCCTTGGCCCACTCGATTTGCTCGGCCGCCGTCATATCGCGGCATTGTCGGTCGTAGCCCGGGTCCATCTTTAGCCTCGCCTGCTTCTCGCGGAGCTCTGCCAGGCGCTTGGATGAGCAGTAGCAGTAGTATGCGGACCCAGTTTCGAGGAGACGAGAGGCCGCATCGCGATAGCCGTCGAGCCTCTGCGACTGCAGGTACGGACCGAACGGACCGCCAATGTCGGGTCCTTCGTCCCAGTCCAGTCCGAGCCATCGGAGCGACTCCAGAAGCGCTTCCGTCGCCCCCGCTACCTCCCGCGCCTGATCCGTGTCTTCTATTCGGATGGCAAAGGATCCGCCGTGATGGCGGGCGAAGAGCCAGTTGAACACGGCTGTGCGGATGTTACCGACATGAGGGTCGCCGGTCGGGCTGGGAGCGAACCTGAGCCTGACTGAGTTTGCCATTGGTTTTGAAGGAGACCTCCGATGGCATTCTAGCACGTGGTGCTTCACGTTACGGCGTGGCTGCTTGGTAGCGCAGGGGAGATGGATTTCCACCTGGGCTGCAGATTGACGCTTATCGGGGTAACTGATACCGTATCTCTCTCCGGCGCCCCAGCCTGACATCTCGGCAAGGACATAACTGATAGTGAGTCTCATTACCGAGTCTCGAACGGCCAGGCCGGATTCCCTTGCCTTACTGGAAGACCGCGGTTATCGCGTCACCGAACCGAGGCGCAGTGTGATCGGGCTTATCGATACCAAGGAAGAGGGATTCAGCGCTGAGGAGGTCTGCGCTGAACTCTCGGGTGTGGGCCGAGCCACGGTATATCGCACTTTGAAGCTGCTCCTGGAGGCGGGCGTAGTCTGCAAAGTCACGCTGCCGGACGGAGCGCCCATGTACAGCCTATCGCGCGTCGAGCATCACCACCACACACTGTGCGTGAGATGCGGAACAGTCGGTGAGTTCCGCGACGCTACCGTCGAACGCATGATGCGGACCATCGGGGACGACATATCCGGAGAGATAGTCGGCCACCGCATGGAGTTTTATATAGTCTGCGAAGACTGTCTCGGGCGGGGCAACTCCTAGAGACCAGCCAATTAGGACATCGAGTTTTGGAATTGTAGTCTATTGAGACTTTATCTCAATAGTGGGAACACGGCCAAAGGGAGGTCACATTGACTGAGTGGGTCTACTCTCTAAGTAGCGCGTTGCTGGTCAGCCTCATTTCCCTGATCGGCGTGGTGACCCTTATGCTCGGCGTGAAGAAGCTGGAGAGGGTGATCCCTCTACTGATCTCCATGGCCGTCGGCGGGTTGTTCACCGACGCTTTCGTACACCTGCTTCCAGAGGCGTTCGAGCGGTCGACCTCCCCGCCACTGACGTCCCTCTATGCGCTAATTGGCGTCATGGTCTTCTTCTTGCTGGAGCGCTACCTCCACTGGCACCACGAGCACCGGGCACAAGTCGTCAACCCTATCCACCCAGTGGCCTACGTCAACCTCGTTTCGGACGCTGTGCACAACTTCCTGGACGGACTCATCATCGGAGCCGCATACCTCGCCAGCGTCCCCGCCGGAGTCGCCACCACCATTGCCGTGGCCCTGCACGAGATTCCCCAGGAGCAGGGCGACTTCGCCATCCTGGTGAACGCTGGATTTACGCCCAAGCGGGCGCTGATGATGAATTTCCTTTCGGCCAGTCTTGCAATTCTGGGAGTGGTGGTCTCGTTGGTGATCGGTCCGAACGTGACCGACTATACGCTCTTCATGCTGCCCCTGGCGGCCGGGGGCTTCATCTACATCGCGGGCTCGGACCTGATACCGGAGCTCCATCGTGAGACAGGGGTCATAAGCTCACTCTCTCAGGTTGCTGTGATGGTGACCGGCGGTGGGATGATATACGCGCTGCTTCTGCTCGATTAGACGTGCGGTGACATCCACTTGGCCTGCCGCCGGGCCGGTGCAGGACCTAAGCCAGCTCTTTCAGGAACCGGCGCAGCTCCGACGGCAGCTCTGCCCGAAACTCGACGGTTGCGCCTGTGGAAGGGTGCTCGAAACCCAGTATCTTGGCATGCAGGAAGTGCCTGTCGAGTCCGGTGTGCGCTTGCCCGTAGACCGAGTCTCCAACCAATGGGTGTCCGAGCGACGACAGGTGCACCCTGATCTGGTGAGTGCGGCCGGTGGTGGGCGTCACCTCCACCAGACTATAGCCGGCGAGGTACTCCAGGACGATGTAACGGGTAATGGCCTCCCGTCCGGTGGCGACCACGGCCATTCGCTTGCGGTCCCGCGGGTCCCGCCCAATCGGCGCCTCGATAATGGCCTCTGCGGGAGAAAGACGTCCGCGGAGTAGCGCGACGTAGACCTTCTTGAATCGCCGCTGTTTGAGCTGGAACGACAGCCGAGTGTGGGCCTTCTGGTTTTTTGCTACCACGATCAACCCGGACGTGTTCTTGTCGAGGCGATGGACTATTCCCGGCCTGAGGGTCCCTCCGATGCCATGGAGGTCGGGACAGCGGGCAAGCACTGCGTTTGCGAGAGTCCCGGACCGGTGGCCGGGCCCGGGATGGACGGTCATCCCTGCTGGTTTGTCCACGACCAGCAGGTCCGAGTCCTCATGGACCACGCTTAGCGGAATGTCCTCGGGGATGAGGTTGCTCTCTACCGGGTCGGGGACTGTTAGGGAAATGCGCTGGCCAGGCCGGGCCTTCGTCGCCGCAACGACGGGACTGCCGTCTAGCGTGACATGCCCATCGGCGATGAGCCGCTGAAGCTGTGAACGGGACAGGTCGATGCAGCGCGCGGCCAGGAACTGGTCGAGCCGCTGTCCGGAGTCGTCAGCCGTGAACCAGAGCGTCTGGACCACTAGGCTCGTCGCGCTCGCCGGAACCGGGCGGATGTTCAGGTTCCTTCTCGGTTCCCTCGTCGGCAAGAACCAGGACACCGATGAGGATGGCCATGCCGACCACGATAGATGAGTCGGCTAGGTTGAAGATCGGCCACGGGCCGACGTCGATGAAGTCTACAACGGCGCCGTCGCGGACGCGATCGAACAGATTACCGAACGCCCCTCCAAGCTGGAGGCCGATTGCGAACCTCAAGAGCCGCCTGGGCATGGCGTGCGTTCTGTAAAAGTAGACCAGGAAGCCGATGGCGAAGACCGATGCCACGATTAGCAGCATCGTCTGGTTAGGGAATAGCCCGAATGCTGAACCGCTGTTAGTGGCGTGTTTGAGGCGGAAGAAGGAGTGGGCGGGCCACGCCTCTCCAAGGTCCAGACTATTGCTGACAGCGTACTTCGAGAGTTGGTCTAGACCGAACGCCGCGCCGGCGGTCAGCAACAACACCAGATCGGCGAACCACATCCGGCGCGGCCGAGCGACCGCGGCCTGCGGAACGGGTATCTGTGAGTCGGGAGCTTCGGTCATTCGGTCCAACAGGGTAGGGTTACTCCAAGGATAGCACAGGCGCGTGACGTGCCGAGCGTCGGTCGACGATGCTCTACGCTCCCAGTTTCCCGTAGGCGGAGCGGACCAGTTCGTCCGTCTCGTCCCAGCCGATGCAGGCGTCTGTGATGGAGACTCCGTACTCCAACTCGGAAGGCTCGCCCAGGGTCTGACTGCCTTCGTTCAGGTTGCTCTCCAGCATCAAGCCCACGAGGCCCTTGTTCGCGGCCCTACGCTCGATCAATTCATTGAAGACGGTCTTTTGCCGCTTGTGGTCTTTATTCGAGTTTCCGTGCGAGCAGTCGACGATGAGGTTGGGCTCGAGGCCGCGGTCCTGGAGCATCTTCTGCGCCGCAGCGACCGACTTAGCATCGTAGTTAGGGCCGGTCTTTCCGCCCCGCAGGATCAGGTGGCCCGCTGGATTGCCCTTGGTCCTGACGACGGACGCTACACCGTCGTCATCAATGCCTAGAAATACGTGCTCCGCCCGCGCCGCCATGATGCCGTCCACTGCGATCTCCACAGTCCCGCCGGTGCCGTTCTTGAACCCTATCGGCATGCTGAGGCCGCTGGCCATCAGGCGATGAGTCTGGCTCTCGGTCGTCCTGGCTCCTATGGCGCCCCACGTGACGAGGTCACCGAAATACTGAGGGGCGAAGGGCTCGAGGAACTCCGTAGCCGTCGGTAGTCCTGTCTCGCATACCTCTATGAGAAACTGCCGGGCCCTAGCCATGCCTTCCTTTACGTCGTAGGTCCCGTTCAGGTGGGGGTCGTTGATGTAGCCCTTCCAGCCGACGGTCGTCCGCGGCTTTTCGAAGTAGACTCGCATCGCCACGAGTATCCGGTCCTCGACATCCTTGGCAAGGACCGAGAGGCGTTTTGCGTATTCGAGGCCGACTTCGGGGTCGTGGATCGAACACGGGCCTACGATCAACAGCATCCGCTCGTCACGGCCATCCAGGATGTCCTCGACCTGGCGGCGATGCCCGGCTACCTGCTGCTTGATCGCGTCGCTCGACGGGAACCTCCTCCAGTACTCCGACGGCGGATCGAGCGGTGTGATGCTCTCAACGCGAACGTTGTGAAGCTCGGACTTCTCGGTTCTGACCATGTTTCTTCCCTCCACGCAAAGACCCCAACCGCTGCCGGTTGGGGTCTCGAATGTTCCTGCTATCTGGTCGGTCTACGTTGCGGTCTGGAGCATCAAGACTTCACCGGCGCGCTATTGCACCAGCAAAATAAGGGTAGTAGCTCCGACGTGTATGCGGTCGAGGATCCACTATAGGCGGATGATACGTCCGCCTGAATCCCTGTGTCAAGCTGCGCGAAGCTTCCGTAGGGCTCGCCCAATTCGAGCGTGGTATACTTACACGTAAGTAAATTACGTGGAGGGTGAAATGGGCCAAGACTCGAAGGACAACGAAGGGAACCTGAGGGACGAGATAGAGTCGCTGATCGGAGACGCGAACAAGGTCATCAAGGTCGCGGTGGTCAAGGGGTCACAGGCCGCCGAATCGGTCGGAGAGAGCCTGAAGGATGCGATCAAGGACACACTGGACGGAGCGCGCTCGGCGCGTGACAGTGTCGTGATGGTCAGGATGAACAAGGAGAGCCTGGCTCGAGTAGACGAGCTGGTGGAGGCCGATATCGCCGGCAGCCGTTCAGAAGCGGCGGCATTCCTGATCGCCGAGGGCATCAAGGCCAAACAGGGTCTATTCGACACCATGGCCGAAAAACTGGAACAGATCAGAAAGACCAGGGAGGAGCTGAAAAGGCTGCTGGAAGACGAAAGGGAGCAGACACCGGAAACGAGCGAGGAGTCCTAGGCTGATCCCGGCTTCTGGAAGTGGGACAAGCGGGCGCTATATGTTAGCTCGGACCCCTTGATATCGGCCATGAACTCGCGGTACTGGTCTGGGAAGTCCATTCAAAGTAGTATCTGCTCCGCCACTCCCCTGTCAGCACTTGGGCTGCCTCGCTGGTATAACTTCACCGTGTGGAAGTCCGATCCCGCGCCAATGTCCAACCCCACTTTGCCGGAGATGGGCGCGAGTCCCCACATAAGCTGCTCTATCCTGCCGTCAGGATCGGTACACTCGTCCAATCGCTCGTAAGCTGAGGGGTCAGTCGAGCCCGGATTAGAGTACAACCTGCCCAACGACTCTCGCTTCTCCACGATTAACCGCCGCCCATACGAGACGTTTGTATGTCCAGCATCCTACCAATCGGATCAGGGCTGGAGAATCACTCGCCTTGGGTCAGGTTGACACTGGAATAAGATGGGTGTAGGTTCATGACTATCTTTGCATGTGTGCGATTTCAGGAATCGGATTAAAAGGGTCGAAACAGGCCCTTTAAGTTTCCGATTTGTTGGGGTAACGTTCGGGCAGTACCCCTGCAGGAAGGTCACTGGTCAGATGACTGAACAGACGGCTGAGCCAAGCGCTCCGATACGGGTAATGGCCCTGATCCACAAGGCGCTGTCCGCCGAGGCGGGCCGCGTGCAGAGGATCATTGAAGACTATCAGGAGGGCGACAGCCTCCAGAACTTCCGGGCTGCCTTCAATTTCTGGGCAACGGCCTTGATGTACCACGCAGACATCGAGGACCGATACATGACCCTTCCGCTGACGGATTTCGAGCCTGCCCGCGCTAACGAGTCGGAGCACGCCCAGCTCGGTGGGCTGGCCGACGGTCTCGTTGAATACCTGAACGAGCGCGACGAGGAAGGCCTGGAGCATCACGTAAAAGCTGCCGCCATCGCCCTGCATGAAGAGCAGCATCACGAGCTTCTGGAGAAGCTGGAAGATGTTCTGGACGTTCTGAACGGCGAGATCGGCAGGACCAGGGTTATCGCCAGGACACGCAGGCACCTCTATGGCAAGGTCGTAGCCCTCAGGATCTGTCAAGACGATCACCTCGAGAGCGAGGAGGCCTTCGTCCTGCCAGAGGTCGAGGCGCGCCTGAGTCTTGAGGAGCAGCAGGAGATAGCGCGCCACCTGCTGATAGACGAGGATTCCGAGGAGCCCACCTGGGTCCTTGACTGGGTTGCCGAGAACGTTGCCCCCGCTGAGCGCGAGCTTCTGACCACCCCGAAGAACGGCCCGGCTTGGCTGGTCTCACCCGCGAGTTGAGTCGAGCGGCATCGGACTGAGGGAGGGCCTACCTCCTGGCCTCGAATCGGAACGTACTCGAGGTCCATCCACCCACCTAGCGCACTCTGCGCCTCCACGGCATGCGCGCTCGACATGCGGCGCCCCACCTCCCAGGGCCTGGCCTGACACGTGAGGCTTGACGAATACCGAAAATATTGGTACCGTATTCAATTATGAACAATACCATGAACCCTGCGGAGCGAATCATCCAGCGATTTGGCGGCCAGTCGTCTTTGGCTAGCCTTCTTGGCAAGGGCCAGAGTACCGTCCAGCATTGGGCCAAGACCGGTCGAATCCCGGTCCAATGGCATGACCGGCTCATGGAGTTGGCGGTCGAGCAGGGCATCGCCCTCGAACCCAAGGACTTCATTACGATTCAAACGCCCAAAATCGAGCCCGCGGATGGCAGACTCGGAGTGCTACTGGTCGGCCTTGGCGCTGTCTCTTCGACCTTTATCGCCGGTGTAGAGCATATCCGGAGGGGTATGGGGCAGCCTGTTGGATCAATCACGCAAATGTCGACTATCCGCCTGGGCAAGCGTACGGATAATAAGACTCCACTGATACGAGACTTCGTTCCGCTTGCGGGCCTCGACCAGCTCGTATTCGGCGCCTGGGACCCGATTCCCGACAACGCCTATGAGGCGGCCGTGAAGTGCGGTGTCCTGGACCGCTATCAAGATATCGAACCAATCGCGGATTTCTTGAAGTCCATCGAACCGATGCCGGCTGTGTTCGACGGCGACTACGTAAAGCGGATCCATGGCACCAACACGAAAGCCGCCCAGACGAAGCTCGAACTCGTCGAGGCTGTCCGCGAAGACATACGTCGATTTAAGGCCGCCAATCACTGCGACCGCCTTGTCATGGTGTGGTGTGCATCGACCGAAAAATTCATTACCGAGTCCGAAGTGCACCAGAGCCTCGAAGATCTGATGGGCGCGTTTGCAGACAACGACGCGAATATCCCACCTTCAATGGTCTATGCCTACGCCGCCCTCATGGAAGACGTTCCTTTCGCAAACGGCGCGCCTAATCTGACGGTCGACGTCCCAGCGATAGAAAAGCTCGCGAGAGACCGTGGCGTCCCGATCTGCGGCAAGGACTTCAAGACCGGCCAGACGCTTGTCAAGACGGTGATTGCGCCCATGTTGAAGGCAAGAATGCTGGGCGTGTCTGGTTGGTTCTCTACCAACATCCTCGGCAACCGGGACGGTGAAGTCCTCGACGAGCCTGAGAACTTCAAAACAAAGGAAGAGTCCAAGCTCGGCGCACTCGAGTACATTCTTCAGCCCGAGTTATACCCGGAACTGTATGCCGATGTGTACCACAAGGTCCGGATCAACTACTACCCGCCACGCGGCGACAACAAAGAGGGCTGGGACAACATAGACATCTTCGGATGGTTGGGCCGGCGGATGCAGTTGAAAATCAACTTCCTCTGTTCCGACTCCATTCTTGCTGCGCCCCTGGTGCTCGACCTTGCCCTCTTCATGGACCTGGCGCACCGGGCCGGAATGGGCGGGATACAAGAATGGCTGTCCTTCTATTTCAAGAGCCCTCAGCATTCTCCGGACGTATATCCGGAGCACGACCTGTTCATACAGCAGACGAAGCTCAAGAATACTCTCAGATGGCTCATGGGGGCTGACCAGGTGACCCATCTTGGCATGGAGTATTACCGTCAGGACTGACTGGTGCCTCTGTCCCCCGGCTCGGCCAAGACTCAGACAGGAGAAAAAACCCCCGGACTTTAGTCTGGGGGTTTTGAGTTCTGCCATCAGTCCCAGACGCCCCATCAGCGGCTTTTGGCCGCAACTGCTCTCAGAAGCGGTCGAACGGCGGAACCAGACTTCGCCCCAACACTGTCATCGGCTTCCGTCGCGACTCAATTGGGATGCTTGGGCTTGCGTACGAACAGTGCGACGATGGCCCCGGAGTAGCTCATCGCCGCGAAGACGGTGAAGGGGATGACGTACGAGCCTCTCTGGTCGAACATGTACCCGGCAAATAGCGGTGCGGCAATCGTAAATGCGTTATTGGGCACGAATGATAGTCCGGTTATTGTCGCAAACGCTCTGCGGCCGAAATAGTCTCCCCTGATCGACGTCGTTAGCGGCATCCGGCCCCCGAAAGAGATGCCGTACATGATGGCAAAGAGGTAGGCCGTCCTTACACTGTCTGCCATCGCGATCACAACGAGCGACGTGGCCTGAAGGGTGAGTAGCAAGAAGATGATCGGCGGTTTCGAAAAACGGTCGGCGATGTAGCCGAAGACGAACTGCGATGGCACGGCTACGGCGGTCGAAGTCAGGACGACGATGCCGGCGCTTCCCAAGGACATCCCAATGTCGGTGAGCTTGGGCACAAGGTGAGTCGCCAACGAGACCGTCGCCACGCTGGAGGAGAGCTGCACGAGCATGAGGAGCCAGAAGGCGGGGGTGCGGAGGGCCTCGCGCACCGTAAAGTCGGGCTCCCCATCGACGACGGCCGCGGGCGTTTCGACGCCAACGGATCGCGGCGGAGCCGGTGGCACGCCATCAGGTAGCAGGCCGACGTCCTCCGGCTTGTTTCGGATCATCTTGGTCACCGGAACGATTACGGCCAGGATGAGGATTCCGATGAACATCGTCGTAGTCCGAAACCCCTGTGAGTCGATTCCGAAGGCGAGGGCGGGAACCAGAAAACCGCCTATGTGGACCCCGCTCATCGCCGTGGCCATGGCGATCGATCTCTTACGAATGAACCAGTTGTTGACCAGCGTGATCATGGCCAGCCACCCGCTGAGACCGGAGCCGACGGTGACCACAGTGAACGCGGCATAGAACTGCCAGATGTGGTCGATCTGGGATAGGAGGATAAAGCCGACTCCCATCATCGAATAGCCGATGAAGACCATCTTCCTGATGCCCACGCGGTCGATCAGTAGGCCCTCGAATGGGCCGACGATCGATCCCTGAGCCCGGGCCAGAGCGAATGCGCCGGAGATGGTGGTCCGGCTCCATCCGAACTTGTCTTGAAGGGCCACGACAAACGTTCCTAGGCCCTGGAAGACCGTCAGGGACATTAGCGTGAGGAGGAAACCTGCCACAGCGACCAGGGTCCAACCGTAGAAAACCCCGCCAGTGGTCCTCACTTCGTCGGGGCTCCGGTCGGGAATTGTGTGTTCCGTCCGCATCGGGCAAGTTTACCAAATGTCTAATGGGCCGAAGAGCATGCGGGTCGCGTGTGGGCGGTCGCGCGATGCCTAGCCCGCCTCCGGGCCTACAGTGGCGGCCTGGCCCGACGTCGCAGCAGGACTCCTCGGCCGACGCCCTCCCTCAGGCGCCCGTATTCCGAGCTCAGCTCGGCGCCAACGATCAGGATCAGGCTGCTGACATAAACCCACAGCAACAGGACGATCACGTCGCCCACGGCCTCGTACACATCCTGGAAGCTTGCGAAGCGCTCTAGGTATAACAAAAAGGCCGCCTTACCAATCTCGAACAACACGGCCGCGACCAGCGCGCCCGGCCACACGTAGCGCCAATAGGTCTTGGTGTTGGGCATTAGCTTGTAGATAAGCAGGAACCCGATGAGCGTCAGCGCGAATGAGCCGGTCTGAAGCAAGACCTGTCCGCCAAGCTCGACCAGGAAGTCCGGCGCCGGTAGGTCCGAGCGCGCAAACTCCCCTGCCGCGCGGACAAACGTAGCCGCGGCAAGAGAAGTCAGTGATATCAGACCGACGACAAGCGCCATCGCCAAATGTCTCGGCTTGCTGATGAATATAGGACGGTCCTTGTGAACGTCCCACGCCCGGTTGACGACTTTGGTGACGGCGCCGAAGATCGCGGTCCCTGACCAGTGCAGCCCGAATATCGCGATTACACCCAGCGCCCCGCCGACCTCGATATTGCGATCGAGAAGGTCCTCCGACCCTGGAAGGTATTCTGCCGCGAAGTCGGTCAACTGCGCCTGGCGCACCTCAGACGCGGGCAGCAGATTGAAGAGCGCGACGAGACCCAGGAGCAGCGGGAACAGCGAGAACAAGGCGTAGTAGGCCACGCCGGCGGCCATGTGCGTGGCGTCGTCGTCGGACATTTCCTGAACGGTACGGACGACGAGCACAACGAGGAACCTGTGCCGTAGCGGCTCCCATATCGCGTCTGTGCGGCGCCGAATAGCCGACTCGACGCGTCTTATTGTCGCGTTGCCACGGATGTTCGCCAGCATCCTCCACCACCTGAATCTGGACGGGACTTGTGAACCGGACTGGGTAACCGGTACGAGGGCAAAAGGCCTCGCGCCGAAGGTTAGCATAGGCGGGTACTGATATCTACGAAGCTAGAGGTCCCCGTGATTACGAAGCACGGCTATGAATTGACACTCTCGATTCCCCTCAGTACCATCGGATTCCCAGACCGACTCCCACTTGAGGCCGTCGAGTTGTCCCACTTCAATATCAGATGTACGAGCTGCGGGGCCGCAGTCCCCACCGATATGGCTACCTTTCGGTGCCCCGACTGCGGATCGACGCTGGAGGTTGTGTACACCGACGCCGGCCACGTTGGCCCTCAACCTGTCGGCTGGACGGGGCCGACAATCCCCTTGCCGGTTCACGATGCTGACTCCTTCGTCTCGTTGGGCGAGGGTGATACTCCATGCGTCGCACTCCCGGCTCTTGGGAGCTCTCTCGGACTGGACCGGCTCACGGCGAAGCTGGAGTTCCTCAATCCGACAGGGTCCTTCAAGGACCGCGGCACGGTCGTGATGATGTCGGTAGCCCGAGAGTTGGACGTGACGGAGGTTGTCGAGGACAGCTCCGGCAAT
>JAQBTI010000387.1 GCA_027624995.1 Chloroflexota bacterium | reverse complement strand
ACTACAAGAACGCCGACACGCCAGTGGAGTTGCTCGTCTACACTCAGACGACCCCGGACATCGTGGACATCGTCAAGCGCATACAGGAAGCCGACCAGTCAGGCGGCAAAGGAAACTCGGTGCCGGTCAGCGTCGATCAGACCAGCGGTTTCACCTGGCCGTGGGCCTGGTACCTGAGGGGCCGTCCACGAGTCGACTACCCCCTGTTCGACAACGTCTCTTTGCAGACCCCGCCGGACTCTTCAATCGTGCTCGTCCACCTGAACAACAAGGCCGCCACCGACAAGGCTCTCAAGGACACATTCACTAACGGTGAGCGATTCAAACATCGCTGGTGGTTCCCGGAGAGCGCCTACCGAGACATCACGGTGCGAGACTTCCTGGCCAGCTTTCTCGACCGTGGCGCTTGGAGGAGGTCAATGGACTACTTCCTCCGTCGCGAAGGCGTGCTGGACCGCCTGGGCAGCGAGGACGGCTTCGCGTATTTCGCAGACGAGCTGGAGTCATCGGGGGCGGAACCATAGACGGAGAGGGGCGTCTCACCCCACCAGCCGGAACCATCGTGATGCATTTCCTACAGGCGGGAAGGCTGCCCAGGCAGCCTTCCCCTCGGTGCGAGCCGCAGTCGTTAGCGGCCGCGGACCTTTACGGAGCCTAGCGCACTTTAGACACTACTGGACACAGGAACACGCCGCCCGGGTTGCTGATGGTCACCAGACCGGCGGTCGCCGCAGCGACGATGTCCTCTTCGGACGTCAGTTCGGGGACCGGTCCGGCGCCCGTCGGGGTAACCATGCGGGGCAGCCAGCGGCCGCCGTTGTAGTCGGAGTCGCCCTGGGCCGCGTCGGATACCAGGGGAGTCACCACGTTAGTCCCGACTATATAGAGGTCGTCCGTCGTCTCTAGACCTGCCGCCGCAGGCGCCGTGCTGTCCGGGACGTGGGGGAACTGCACGGTGCCATGCGGACTCATCGGGATGATCGCGTTGTACAGGGTGCCGTCCACCCAGATGATCGGTTTCCCGGGCGGATTGGCCGACGCAACGCCCGCCGTGGCAAAGACGATCAATGAGAGTGCCACAATGCCTATCAATACGCTGGAACTACGAACAAGGCTCTTTGTCATATTCGCTTTTCTCCTTATTTGTGCTGTATGGAATCTCTTGCGATCTGCGGGACCGTTCGGCTCGGGGCGTCCTTGGACGCTCTATATGCCTCCGTCCTGCCGTCTTGGATTTCGTCCGCAGTTCGTTCTGGCTGACCGTATCCCACAAATCTTGCGGAGCCCTTAAGAGTCCTACAGTTCTGCTAAGGTTTCAGGCCGTCGGTCCAGACCCACGAGGAGCCGTGTCGCCGAACACATGGGACCGTCAGTGAAAGGCAAGGAATTCGTAAGACTTGTAAGCCTGTCGTAACCTGCTCTCACTACCGTCCTCTACATAGATGGTCGACTCAGCGATCGGAAAAGGGGAAGATGTACACTGGTACAAGAGATGCCCCGGCCCAAAACGGACTGAGGGAGCGATGGCTGCACGCATTCTCGTTGTCGATGACGAAGTGGTCGTTACCGAGGTCGTGGAGAAGTATCTACGACTTGAGGGCTATGACGTTGGCCTCGCGTCCGACGGCGCCACGGCCCTTCGTCTCGCCGAGGAGTGGGTGCCCGACCTCGTGATCCTGGACCTGATGCTGCCGGAGGTGGATGGGCTCGAGGTCTGCAGAACGCTCAGAAGAGAGAGCGCCGTACCCATAATCATGCTGACAGCCCGAGGGGAAGAGACGGATCGAGTCGTGGGGCTGGAGTTGGGCGCAGACGACTACGTCGTAAAGCCTTTCAGCCCTAGAGAACTCGTGGCCAGGGTCAAGTCGGTCCTACGCCGGATGTCGTCGGTCCCGGTGCCCGATGCCGGTGGCACGCTGCGCTACGGCACCTTGATAATAAGCCCACGCACCCGATTCGTGTCTGTGCAAGGCGACCAGGTGCACCTGACCGCGAAAGAGTTCGAGCTCCTCGCGTTTCTGGCTTCCCACCCCAACCAGGTCTTTACACGGGAGCAGCTGATGGACGCGGCCTGGGACTACACCTACGCGGGCGATGCCAGCACCGTCACCGTCCACATCCGACGCCTTCGAGTGAAGGTAGAGCACGATCCGGTCAAGCCACGCTACATCAAGACCGTTTGGGGCGTAGGCTACAAGTTCGAGGGATGACAACATGAAGGGTGTTCCCGAGAGCCTCTTTGTCGCTCCCGCCACTGTGCTGGGACTGGTGAGCGTGGTACTAGTCGTTGCGGCCTTCTTGCTCGATCCTCCCGCGGGTGATCTGGTGGCGCTGGCCACGTTCCTGGCCTTGTCCGGTGGGACCACGGCCGTTGGTTTGGCGGTCGCGCGGCTGGGCTTGCCGCGTTGGTCGGTCTCGCTCCGGTCGAGGCTGGTCGTTATTTCCGTCGTGACCGCAGTGTTGGCTCTCGTGAACGTGGGCTTCACCGCGAGCCTTATGTTCCTCTCCACTCACGACCTCGGCCTGCTTGCCGGACTCCTTGCGTTCTCCGTCGGTATTTCGATCTACGTGGCATTCGCCATTGCCGAGCCCACCGCGCGATCCGTGCGCGAGCTGGCCGACGCGGCGCAAAGAATCAGCGAAGGCAGCCTCGACGCGAGGGTCTCTGTCCAGTCGCTGGACGAGATCGGTCGGCTGGCCTCCGCTTTCAACACGATGGCAGAGCGGTTGCAGGCCGGCTTCGCGCGTGAGCGTGAGCTCGACCGTGCCCGCAAGGAGCTTATATCAGCGGTGTCGCACGATTTGCGAACCCCGCTGGCAGCTGTAGACCGTCAGCGATAATGGGACGCATTTGAGGGTAGGAGAACCCGAGAGATTGTGAGGTGG
>JAQBTI010000012.1 GCA_027624995.1 Chloroflexota bacterium | reverse complement strand
CTGGGACATATCCAGCGGTGGGTACATCGTTGGCTTTATCTTCGCCGCCTATTTCACCGGATGGCTGGCCGAGAGGTCGTGGGACCGAAAGCCATGGATTATCCTGGGGCTGCTGGGGGCAAACGCGCTCCTCTATGTTCCAGGCCTACTCTGGCTCTACTATCTGATCAATACAGACTGGGTCACGGCGGGCAAGCCTCTCGGCGAGTGGATCGCCGGCAACGGGGACTGGGACAAGACCCTGAAGGGCGGTCTCTACCCGTTCATCGCCGGAGACCTGACGAAGCTGTACCTGGCGTCGCTAACGCTACCGACGGCGTGGGCGCTGATTGAGAAGCTGCGGGGGCGTGTACGGAAGGAAAGCGAGGAGTAGGGCATTCAGCGATCTTTCCCTAGCGGTGACTGCCTCAGTCGATAAAACCCTCACCCTAACCCTCTCCCACAGGGAGCTATGCACCATAAGTGCCGCGTACCGTGAATTGCCCTTCGACAAGCTCAGGACGAACGGTGGATTTGAAGCTACGTTCGTGGTGAGCAACCATACGTCCGCAGGGCGGACCGAACATGGGGAAGGAACTGCCGTAGATCGTAAGGGCACTGCATGCGGCGCCCACCGGCTCACGTACAAAACTGATTGACATAACGAGCTGCTACTTGAGAGCCTGTCGAACCACGGCCCTGCAATACGACTTTTGGTGGAAAGCCCCCACAGGGAGAGGGGATTTTTGGACCCAGCGGTCAGACCTCAGGCCAGGAATAGCCTGACCTCAGCGTGGGGGAAGACGACCTCGAGGCTTGCCTTGCGGTCCCTCGCTAGCCCGGCCGCATAGGAATCAATAGCCTCTGGCCCTTTTGTCTCGTGGGTACAAGGGTGACGCCGCTCTTCTTGTGGACAAAGGTGAACGTTCGCACGTACGTCCCAGAAGCCCACCAGTTTCATTGGGAAGTACAGTGTTTCCGCCGCGTTGCGGAGGTCGGCGATCACTTCGCTGGCCCTGTACCCGCTCTCCGTTGTGAGAGACACGACAACACTGTTCATCGAGCACCAGCGAAGTGGTCCCAGCCGCGACCGTCGAGGTCGAGGGCAGCGCCAGATGCGTCAAGTACCGTGACAGTTCCGCGGCCTGCGATAACCTCCCCGATTACTGTAATGGGAATGTCGACTTCAGCGGTGACCCGCTCCACCACATCTCTGGGTGCGGTGAAGAGCAGCTCGTAGTCCTCGCCGCCGGTGATCGCCAGTTCGAGCCAGTCGTCGGCGAAGGCCGCTTTCAGCAAGGGGTCGACGGGCACTGAGGGTGCGTGAAGCTCAGCACCGACTCCCGACGCCTCGCAAAGTTTCGTCAGATCAGCGAGCAGTCCGTCACTAACGTCGATAGCGGCCAAAACACCGGCCTTCGCCAACGCTCGTCCTTCAGTGACACGGGGCTCCGGGCGACGATGAGCAGTAGTCAGGCGGCTCGCAGTGGCAGCGTCGATGCTCCCCGCGCCGCCTTGCAAAATCCGAAGGCCCGCAGCCGAGCTGCCCACGGCGCCGGTGACGGCCACCGCGTCGCCAGGTGACGCTCCGCCGCGCGTCAGCAAGGGGTCCGCTGCACCGGTCGAGCCCTGCATCGCCACCGTTACGAAGAAGACCGGCGACCTCACGGTGTCTCCACCGACCACCGTGCAGCCAAACCGCTTGCAGGCCTCGGCCATGCCTCCGTACATTGCCGCAACCCGATCGACAGGAAGGTCGTCTCGCAGTCCCAAGGTGACGACGCCATATGTCGGCACGCACCCCATCGCGGCGACGTCGCTGAGGTTGACGGCGATAGCCTTCCAACCAAGGTCGGCCCAGTCCATCCATGCCAGGTCGAAGTGGACCCCCTCGACCATCGTATCGGTAGTCAAAACGGTCGTCCCGGCGGGTGCGTCCCAGGCAGCGGCGTCGTCGCCGATCGAGATACGAAGACCAGGCCTCGATTCGCCTACGTTATCAATGGCCAACGAAAGCTTCTTTATGAGTCCGAACTCGCCCAGGTCGCTTATGAGCATGGCCAGCATTATACGGAAACGAGGCCATTTCTTGTGGATTCCCGCCACCCGCCTACGCGGGCGCAGACTTCGCGGGAATGACGATCCGAGAGGACAGGTCCAGGTAATGGATCCAGGGAGATTTTTCGTTGCGGTGTCGAAGGGAGATGAAGTATCATACTGCCCGTCTTTTGGCATGTTGCCGATATCATTCAGGAGGTCCGCCCGGTGAGATTCGTAGACATTATTTATAAGAAGAACGACGGCGTTGCGCGAGTCACGATCAACCGTCCGGAGGTCTATAACGCCAAGAGAGGCAGGACTACGGACGAGCTGTCCGAGGCGCTACAGGATGCTTCGAATGACGACTCCCTCCGGGTAGTCGTCATTGCGGGCAGTGGACCGAACGCGTTCTGCTCGGGCGTCGACCAGAGCGAGGACCGGACGACGACGGCGTACAGCGGTACTGCCAAGGTGGGCGCGG
This sequence comes from Chloroflexota bacterium, assembly GCA_027624995.1. Classification (GTDB taxonomy): domain Bacteria; phylum Chloroflexota; class Dehalococcoidia; order Lucifugimonadales; family CATQGZ01; genus CATQGZ01. Next base: position 16,173 of record JAQBTI010000012.1, on the reverse strand, counting down.
ACGAACTGGTCCGCACCATGTCGAAGCCTGTGATTGCCATGGTGGACGGTTTCGCTATCGGCTCCGGCAACATCCTGGCGTACATGTGCGACTTCACAGTGGCCTCAACACGATCAACCTTCGGGCAGACAGGGCCCAGGGTCGGCAGCCCTGCGACGGGGTGGGGGATTGGCTATCTTGCCAACGTCGTGGGTCAGAAGAAGGCGCGGGAGATATGGATGCTCACGCAGCAGTACACCGCACAGCAGGCCTTCGAGATGGGTCTAGTAAACTCCGTGGTGCCACATGAGGAGCTGGAGGCGGAGGTGGACCGGTACTGCGCTCTGATAAAGAATAACAGTCCGGTCATATTGCAGCTCGAGAAGCTTACGTTCAACGAGATCGGTGAATATACGAAGAACCACCGATCGCCTGCGGACCAGTTCATTCCCAACTACAAGTCGTCGGAAGAAGCCGAGGAGCGACGGCTGTCGTTCCTGGAGCGCCGGCCCATCGACCCTTCGAAGAACCTGCCGTACGTGAAGATCTCGCCCGGCGACAGGCCGTAAGCTCGAACTTCGGCCGTCAGGGTAGTAGATTCACACTGGAGGACAAGACATGGCAACCATTTCTGAGACCGATATCAACATTAGCCTCGCGTTCCCGAAGGCGGGCGTGACCTTCGCAATCAAGTGCGGGCCGCCAGAGGGCAGCGCGAATGGCCACGCGTCGTCGTTCAATGTGACCGCTTTGGACTCAAGCAGCTCACAAGCGCTGAAATTTAACGAGGAGACCTCGCCCCAGCTTGCGGACTGGATCAAGGGGTACACGCGATGGCTCCGAAGGGCCAGCGTAACCGCGAGTTACGACGAGAACGGCATAACCGGTAGCTTAGCGGCGGGACTAACGCCGGAGCAGTCTCTGGCCAACATCCAACTGGCCTGTGACATGATCCGACAGCGGTTCGAACTCTACGATGAGAGCATCCTAGTCTAGGCGAGTGAGCAGAGCCCGAGACTTGTCCGGCGAGGCCCGACCGCACCTTTGAGGTGATGCTTTATGACCATGGAAGCGCCCAAGCAGATTGAGCCAAAGGGGCTGCCAGACTATCTCGAGGTCTTGAGCAAGTCTGTGTTCCAGCCGGGTATGTCGTGGCGGGGGGGCGAGGCGAAATGGCCCGGCATCACGGAGGCCTTCAAGAACTTCGACGCCGAGGCCGTAGCCCAGTTTACGGAGACCGACGTGGACGCGTTGGCCAACGATACGCGGGTGATCCGCAATCGTCGCAAGCTTGACGCCACCGTGCATAACGCTCAGCAGATGGTGGAACTGGAACGAGAGCACGGGAGCTTCAAGGCCTACTTAGGCTCTCACGGGGACTTTGAGGAGACCGTGAAGGACCTGCGGAAGCGGTTCAAGTTCGTTGGCGACATGGGCGCCTACCATTTCCTATACGTGGTAGGTGAAGACGTCCCCAGCTACGTAGACTGGTGCGTCTCGCGGGGTCGAACCCCTCACATACCCGGTTAGGTCGTCCTACCCCCTAACGCGCTGGACCACTCGGCGCGTCGTATCGACCAGCTCATCGACTTCGGACTCGGTGGTCAGCGTGCATATCGTGCTGCCGAGCATGATTCCCTCGTTAAGCAGACCCAGCCCCAGCGCCTTCCGCAGTTCACCGTCGTCTCTCGAAGCCACCTCGTGATCGGTGATCTCCTCGGAGTTGAAGTGGATAGAGAAGAAAGAGGCAATCCCCGTTATCTGCGCCGGGATATCTAGCTCGTCGAATACGGCCCGCAGCTTGGCGCGAATCATCTCGCCAAGGCCGTTTAGCCGATCATAAACGTCGGGCGTCAAGTGGAGCATGGTGGCCTCACCCGCCGCCATGGTCAAGGGGTTGGCGTTGAAGGTGCCAGCGTGCGCGATAACTGGGCCTCCGTCGCGAGGATCGTAGAGTGCCATGATGTCATCTCGCCCCCCGAACGCGCCGGCAGGCAAACCACCGCCGATAAACTTGCCCATCGCCGTTAGGTCGGGGACCACTCCCAGAAGCTCTTGAGCGCCGCCGGGGGCCATGCGAAGGGTCTGTACCTCGTCGAATACCAGTAGCATGTCGAGTTGAGTGGTGAGGTCGCGGATTCCTTCCAGAAAGCCGGGGCGGCCGGGGGCGTATCCCAGGGTGGACGCAACGGGCTCGATTATTACGCATGCGAGGTCGTCCGCGTTCCGCCTGAGAGCGCGCTCGCATCCTTCGAGATCGTTCCACGGCAAGATGACCACGTCTTGCAGGATGCTGGGCGGCTGCCCTGGAAATTCGGACTTGGCCGCAGGTCCGTCGGGGCCGACCGGATCCGGAGAGCCTTTGACACTGACCTGCACATACTCGTGTGAGCCGTGATAGGCCCCCTCGAACTTGGCGATCTTGTGCCGGCCGGTGAAGGCCCTGGCCGCCCGGACCGCGTTGAGCGTCGCTTCGGTGCCGGAGTTGACGAAGCGCACCTTGTCCAGGGACGGGACCCTCTCACACAGAATTCTGGCCAGACGTACAGCGGCCTCGTTGGGGCCAACCCATCCGGTCCCTCTCTCGGCTTGATCTGAGATGGCCTCGACCGCGATAGGGTTGGCGTGGCCCATGATCATACTGCTGGCGTTGAGAACGAAATCGAGGTATTTGTTACCGTCGACGTCATAGAGGTAGTGACCCTCGCCACGCTCTATGAACACCGGGTTGGGGTCCTGATTAAGGCCCCTGGAGTTCCCGCCTGGCAGCCACTTCACGGCCTCCGCCTGCATCTCCTGGGACCGCGGAGTCCTGGCCTGGAAACGCTCTATTTCGTTCTGGAGTCCAACGACCGCCATTTTCGACCTCGCTTGAAGGTAATCTGTCAGGTGGTCGAGAGGGTACCGAGCAACTCGTTTCGTGTCAATCGCGGAGTGTCGCCGGTAAGACAGGCTAGGCGAACCTACCCGGGTCGAACTCGTTGAGGGGAACGCTGGTCGTACCCTTGACGATGAGATTAGAGGTCAGCCAGCCCATAGCCGGTCCCATCATCAGGCCGAGTCTGCCTCCGCCGGTGGCGACGTATGCGCCTTCCAGTCCCGGCACCGCACCGAGGATGAGCTTCCTGTCGGCCGATAGCGGCCTCAGGCAGGCGGTCTGGAGCTCGAGCCTTCCTTCCGCCAAGGATGGGATGTTCTTCACGACAGCCGCCATGATCTCATCTCTGCCTTCGGTCGTCGTGCTCTCGTCCAGGCCGGCATTTTCGAAGGTCGGCCCGACCCAGGTGAGCCCGTCGGGTTTGGTCGAGGCGAAGTGGTCTCCGCCTCCGACGGAGCATCGAATCGGCGATCCCGGTAGCCGGAGACGGAGTATCTGTCCCTTCCACGGCTGCATCAGTATGGGTACGCCAAGCCAGTCCGACGCCGCCTGGCTCCAGGGTCCCATGGCCACGACCAGACGCTCGCATGGGAGTTCGGCTCCGTTGACGATCGCTCCCGTCACTCGGTCGCCGTCCCGCATCAATCCGCTGACGGTGCCGTAGCGGAGTTCCGAGCCGCGCTTTTCGGCCGCCATGGCCAGGGCCAGCGTCAGCCGGTAGGCGTTCACGTCACTTGTGCCCTCGGTAAAGACAGCTCCAAGGGCGTCCGGGCTTATCCTTGGCTCGATCTCGCGTGCCTCCTGGGGGTTGACCCAGGTGACGGAATAGCCCTGCCGGTCGATCTCCCATTCGCGGCGGACGGCGCCCAGACCGACCGGGTCTCTGGCAGACTCGGCCTCCTGCTCATCAAAGGCCAGCGAGAGGGAGGGTCTTTCTCGGAATTCGACGTTCACGCCTGTTTCTTCGAGGAGGGTATCTGCGAGCTCCCGGTGCAGCCGCATCCCATGAGATGCGACGTCGAAGTGAGCGCCCGTCATACCGTCTTCGTCAAATGTGCCAAGCGCGGCATAGGAGAACCCGGAAGCGTGTCCGGCCACTGCGTCCCGCTCAAAGATGACGCTCTTTATCCCCTCCGTCGCCAGGAAGTAGGCTGTGGCCGCTCCGGCGAGTCCTCCACCAACGATTACGACATCGGCACTAGGTTTGGTCATGGCGACTCCTGATGACACGTTTTCGAAACGGGTTGCCCTATTTTCGCCTCGGCGCTAGAGTAATCGCAAGGTGGCTGTTTGATGACTAGAGTGATAGGGATGGCGGCAGTGGTCGTGCTGGTGCTGGCGGCCTGCGGCAGCTCGGCGACCGACGAAGACGGTCCGGCCACCGGAGAGGGTCCGGACACGGTGGTGCTATCGGCACCCGCTGAGCTCGCGACGGCTGCCCTTCCTGCAAACGACGCCGCGCCGCCGGGCATTCCTCCAGACAGCGCCGGGGGCTCCTTTGGGTTCAGTCGCTACGTTTACGAGGAGCTCGGGGACGAGATTGTAACTACCCTGGTTGAAGGTCCGCTCGCTATGCAGGTGCGGGCCCCAGTCTCATACCTGCAGCTCAAGGAGCTGCAGGAGCGTGGAGATTCATCGGACCATCTCTCACTGGATAGTGATGAGCTCGCAGCTCTGGTGGAGCAACTCGACACGCTTCGGGACGCAACCGAGAAGTACAAGGACGTCCAGTTGGCCCTCGACGACGGTTTCGTTCGGGCGACCGACGAGGTCCCCAACATGGGCGCGCACTTCGTCAACGGGTGGCGGAGTCTCAACGGCGAGTTCGATCCGGCGAAGCCCGAGGTCCTACTGTACGTCACCGACGACAGCGGGGAATGGGAGCTCGTCGGCACGTCCTTCGTCCTTCCGACGCAGTTCGCGGGCCTTGATCATCCAGAAGCGTTTGCCGGACCCCTGGACAACTGGCATGTGCACTACCAGGTCTGTACCGGGCCGAACACGATATCCCGCTCATCGACGGCCGACGAGTGCCAGGCCAACGGCGGCGTGTGGGCGCCGACCCTGGGCTGGATGATCCGCGCCTGGGTATGGGTCGATAATCCTCTCGGGGTCTTCAACATGTGGAACCCGAATCTGCCTCCGGTCGTGGATGGCGTTGAGATCGAAGCATCCCGTAGCACAGCCTCGGCGGTGGGAGCGGCGCGAACCGTCCCCATACAGAATTTCGGGTTCGAAGAGTCCAGGGTAAAGGCGGGAGAAGCGCTGGCGTGGATCAATGTCGATGGTGTGCCACACACGGTAACCGCGGGATCGAGGGGCCAGCCGAACGGCGGGGTCGATTCGGGGCTGATCGCGCCGGGTCAGTCGTTCGCGGTGAGGTTCGATCACTCGGGAGAGTACAGTTTCACCTGCACGCTGCACCCGTTCATGACCACGACGGTCGTGGTGGAGGAGTAGTCTGGGCGGGCGGCGTTAAAGTCGCATGTTGGCGACTGGTGGTGGGCCAGCCTGGACTCGAACCAGGGACCTCAGTCTTATCAGGACTGCGCTCTAACCAGCTGAGCTACTGGCCCACGCGGAATATATTACCAGGGATAGGGTCGGAATGTCGCCGGGCGCGACGTGTTGGCAATTGAAGCCTCCAAGGTGACCTTGCGGCGATGTCTTTTCGAGCGCAGTCAGGGATCTAATGCCGTAGAGGCTGAAGCGGTGAGACGACCGCGTCAGCGTGTTGACCATTTAGCTGCTTTAGACCCCTCGCTCGGCTCGCGGTGACTGTTGTCGGGGGGTGACATGTGGCGAAACGGCCTTGGCGTATCAGGCGTTTGGGTCGTATTCGACGACGATTTCGACTGGGGCGTTCCGGGCTACGACCATCTCCAGCGGTTCAGACAGGCTGTCGTTTATCGGCTGGTGCACTGCGTCGGGCGGCACGTAGATGAAGTCACCGGGGCCGATCGGTAGGGACTTTTCGAGGCGCGGGCCGACCATGAAGCGTCCCGTCCCTTTGACGACGTAGATGGCGGACTCGCAGTTGACGTGGTAGTGGGGGCTCGATTGGCACCCTGGAGGTATGGTCGCCAGGGCCATGTGTATACCCTCTGTGCCAACCAGTGCTTCGGAGACGCCCGCCAGTCGAGTCATGGCCCCGGACGCAACCTCAACCTCCCGCTCATCAGCGTGTATGACCCGGCACTCGGCCTGCGTATTCGATTTCACGACCTGAAACCTGTTAACAATGGGAGTCCCTCGAAGACGGGCTCTAGGATCGTCGTCAGCCCAAATCTAGCCTCGGCAGGCAACAATAATAGCACGCCGGCATTCGCAGCCTTGACTACCGACATGGACGCCCCGGTTGAGCATTGTGGGAACGGTTGTTACAATTAGCGACGATGGCCCCTCGCGGGTGTAACTCAGTGGTAGAGTGCCTGCTTCCCAAGCAGGATGTCGTGGGTTCGAATCCCATCACCCGCTCCAAAACCCATTCGTAGACCGGCATGCAGCGGCCAAGCGGCTGTCGTAAGATGTTCGGGGACAGCACGTCTACGTTATCGGACGGCCCTCCCACCCATCGCTCTGATGTAGTATTCGACACTACGGACCTTCGCGAACATGTGACAGCCTGTTAATCCCAAGGAGGCGATAGGGCACCTAATGGAGCCATACATGCGGCTTCACGCAGCGGCCTACAGAGAAACCGTTATTGGCGACATGCACGGATTCCTGACCCTGGTTGCGTAGCGAACCAACCCTGGGATATCACGCATGATCACGCATGTGCAGATTAGGTTGAGAGGGAGTAAGTGAAAGAAAAACAGGCTATGACCGTTCTCGGCCCGGTGCCGGCGACCGCGCTCGGCGTGACGCTGACCCACGAGCACTTGCTGTTCGATCAGGTCCCTTACCACACCAAGCTGTCAGTCTCCGAAGTGGAAAAGTTCGCGGACGCAACCATCGAGATGCGTCATCTTGGCGCCCTTCGACGCAACGCAGCTCTGATACCAGACAACGGGCGCGTCGACGATCCCGACCTGGCCGCACGCGAGGCGGCCGAGTTCAAGCGGGTCGGCGGCGGGACGATCGTCGATGTGTCATGCAATGGGCTCGCACGCGATCCTGTAGGGCTGCGTCAGGTCGCGGCGGAAACGGGCCTGAACATCATAACCGGCTGCGGCTACTACAAGGTCGCTGGTCACCCACCCGATATGGACGAACGGAGCGTTGAAGCCCTTGCAGCAGAGTTCGTGAGGGAGCTGTCGGAGGGTATTGGCGATACAGGGGTACGGGCTGGAGTCATCGGAGAGATCGCTACCGGCCAACCACTATACGTGGTCCCGCGGCAGGTGTGGGACCTCACCGACCTTCCGGACATGGTGCCCAACGAGGAGAAGGTGCTGCGTGCCGCAGGACGCGCTCAGGCCGAGACCGGCGCTCCAGTTTCCGTGCACATCTACAACTACCGACCGAACCGGCTCGCTCACCACGCGCTTGACATACTCGCTGACGCGGGCGCCGACCTTGAGAGAGTTGCCATATGCCACCTAGACACGAGGCCTGATCCTGACTACGTCGCTTCGATCGCCGACCGGGGCGCGTTCGTGGAGTTCGATACGTTCGGAATAGAGTCTTATTCTGACTCAAGTTTCAGCCAGATGGCTCGAGACACGGACCGTATCGAGCTTGTGATTGAAACCGTCGATCGGGGTTACGTCGATCACATTCTGATGTCGCAGGACGTGTGCTGGAAGACGCTGCTTGTGGAGTACGGCGGATGGGGTTATGCGCACATCTCGAAGCACATCGAGCCCCGCCTGCGGGACGCCGGGGTTACGGACCTCCAGATACACGCGATGCGCGTGTCCAACCCGGCCCGTTGGATCGCGTTTTAACGGGGCAGATGAATATGGCAGATCCGCGTACGATTCGCATGGCGCAGTACGGGACCAAACACGGCCATGCGGACGGTGTCCTGGGCGTCATGTTGGCCAATCCAGACGTGGAGGTCGTAGGCCTCTACGAGCCTGATGCGGACAGACGCCGTGAGTTGGAGTCGTCGGGTAGGGCGCCCTGGTCCCAGGTGCGCTGGCTGGACGATAGAAGACGACAGCGTCGTGGCTATCTCGTCCGAGGGCTCCAATCTGGAAAGTCTTGACCACAGCGAGGAGATCATCGCGGCCGGCAAGCACATTTTCTATGACAAACCGGCCGGCGACGATTACCCGCGTTTCGAATCGATGGTCAATAGCGCTGGAGAACATGGCTTGCTGGTCCAGCTCGGTTACATGTTCCGCTACCACGACGGCTTCGTCCGGATCGCAGACTGGGCCAGGTCGGGATTTCTGGGCGACGTATTTGCCATCCGTGGCCACATGTCCACCAACCTCCCTCAAGAGCGCCAGGACCCACGCCTCGCTCCTTCCGGGGGCATCTTCTATGACCTCGCATCGCACATGCTGGACCAGGTGGTCTGGATACTGGGCCGGCCTAACAAGACTACCGCGTTCCTGCGCGAGGACGTGACTAAGACCGACGGTTTCGCCAATAACACATTGGGTGTGTTCGAGTACGACGACGCGATTGCGATGATTGACGTCGCGGCTATGGAACCGACACCGACGGCCAGGCGGTTCGAGGTTTACGGTTCGATTGGCTCGGCCATCATGGAGCCGATGGAGCCGGCCGGCACTCTCAGGCTTACCTTGGCGGAGTCGCGCGGTCAATACCCCGCCGGCGTCTCCATTATCGACCTCGAACCCCGTCCGCGGTACGTCGCCTCTCTAGAAGCCTTCATCAAGGACATTCGGGGGGAGAAAAAGCCCGACCGCTCTCTCGACCACGAGCTGCTGGTGCAGGAGACGTTGCTGCGGGCCACAGGCCATATTCCTGACGGATAGTCTCATGCGCCGAGGCGCCATTCGGAAGTGTCAGCCTACTCAGCGTCGCCGATTGTATGGAATACCCTTGCGGCAGAGACTAGCTCTCGTGGGGGGAAATCTATGCCCAGCATTTCGGCCCGCCGCAGGTTGTATTTGGCATCGATCAGTTTGGCGTCGATTATCGGCACCGTGCCCGGGTCTCGACCGTTCAATATGTCCACACCCAGGCCACCGGCAAGGATCCCCGTTTTACGGCCGGAGTTGCCCACAGACACCAATATTCCCTCCTCCGCCCATTCCGACACCAGGCCAAGCTCAGGAAGCAGGTTGTTCTTGGTCATCCAGCCGACCACATCTCGCGAAGCGACAATACCACCTTTCTCGTCTTTGAGCTGGTGATAATTCAGTATGCCGATAATGTCCGCCTTATCCTGGTATTCGAGAACAGCCTCCTTCCACGCAGCGAAAGTCTGAAGCTGTAAGAAGTCCATGACTTCCAGAGGCTGGCTCTCTGAGTCTAGATAGTCCTGTTGGAACGTGCTTGCGACGAATTCCGAACTGCTGCCCCCATCCGCCAGGATCACTATTTTGGAGGCGTCGGGAAATAGGCGTTTCCCAAGGTGAAATATCTCATCGTAGGGTATCCGTTCCAGCATACCGGTGATTGGTCCCCCAGGAGCATCAAGGCTCTGGATGGGCGGGTAGACGCTTGGGTCTACGTTGATTCCCAAGAACACCATGGGGACCGACCCTCCCGGGTTCTCGAGCACGTAGCTGACCGCAACCTCTTTCAGGGCATTGTCATCGGTTACGAACAGGATGTCCGGACCAAAGCTCCTCATGATTTCAAGGGCCTCGGCGGCTCGTTGGCTAACCTGCTCAGGACTGGTGTAAGTGATCCTGGTGTCCATGAAAAAGGTCTGTAGTTCATAGTCTCGGCCCTCGATAAAACCCGCCCGGTCGAGGCCTTCGATAATCCCATCGTCTAACTCGCGAGTCCATTGGAAAGCGTCGCTGTAGGAGTGGACAAGGAGCACCCGTTTGGCTCCGTCGGACTGCGGAGATGTGGACTCCGTGGACCCACATCCGACGACGAAGACCAGTGCAGCAACGAGGCCGATCAGTCCGGCTGCAGGCACCCTGGAGCTCATTGAAAAACGCATAACAGTTTCCTTCCTTCGACGATCATGAATAGGTTCCCGTGGAGCGGGGCAGGTGAGGGAACGCGGCCATTCTAGCAGACGAACCTCCGCACAGATGCTTGGGTCGGCGTGGGGAAAGGCGGCGGAGGCGTAGCCCAGAACACTTCGAACGGCCGGGCTCCCGTTGGCGTCAATCCCGTGGGGCTGAATCCGGAGAAACCAGGAGTCCTGGGGCTCTCTTTGTGGGAGGCGCGGCGGCCAGAGCTGCGACTCCACCGATGACGGGTAGCGCCACCAGGCCCAAGACCGCAGCGTCGTAACTCTTCGTCGCCTCGAACAGGATGCTGAACGGCAGAGGACCCAGACCGGCGGCAACGACCATCCCCGTCGTCGCAACACCTCGGATGTTGCCGATATATCGGCGTCCGAAGTAGTTCGGCCATATAACGATCTGCGATGTAGAAACCAACCCCTGGGCCATGCCCAGCAGTGCTCCGTAAATGAAGCCGTGCCAGGTGGCGGATAGTACCAGGACAAACATCATGGCGAGTACTATCAACGCCTGCCCGGCGAGAAGGACGAACCGGATGGGGAACCGGTCGACGAGGTAACCAGCGATTGCGGTGCTGGTCAGGGCGGCCACGGCCATCACACTCAGTATCCCCGCGGCGACATTCTCTTCGATTCCGTTGCTTCTCATCACGGAAATGTGATGGAACGTGAGTGCGGTACTTATTAGGGACGCAGGGACTGCGGCGAACGTCAGCAGCCAGAACGCCGGGGTTCGGACTGCCTCGCTGACCGTCCATGACTCTTCCGGCACGAACGACGTTAGCGTTGGGACTGCCCTCCGGCGGTCACCGTCAGGCAGCAACCCGACCGACTCGGGGCTGCGGCGGACCAGCAGCAGCGCCGGGGGGACCATGATCACCCAGACGGCGATCCCCAGTACCTGCCAGGCGCCACGCCAGTCGTCGGCTGCGATGATCAGGTAAACGATGGGAGGGAGTACGGCCTGGCTGAGAGGCCCTGCCAGCATAGTGGCAGACGTTGCCCGGCCCCTCAACCGAACGAACCAGACCCCGACCATGCTGGTGGAAACCAACGTCATGGCGGTCTGCCCCAAGCTGCGGATTGCAAAGAAGCCGAAGAATAGGTGTACAGGATTCGAGATCCTCGCCATCATGAAGACGGCGAGGCCGAACGAAGCCACCACGCCGGTCAGAGTGACTCTGGCCCCGAACCTATCGAATGCCCTCCCGGCCAGCAACGCTCCCAAGGCGGCGCTAATTGAGCCTGCGCTGTACAGTCCGGAAACAAGGGTCCGCGACCACCCCGTCTCTTCAATGATGGGGTCGATGAACAGGGAAACGATGTAGGTCTGCCCCGGGCCGGACATGAAGATGCCAAGGGCGCCGACGGCAGCAATTACCCACCCGTAGTTAAAGGGAAGCCGGGCAAACCAGGTTTCTGTTATGGGCGACTCACAGTGAGTCATCGAAAGTCCTCCCGCGGATCGTCCGAGAAGGGGATCGCTGTCGAGGCCTTTTCAGAAGCTCGTCACCCCGGAGTTTGGTTAGCCAGACCGAATTGAATTCCACGAGAAGTTTGGCTCATTGGTCACGCCAAGTGCATGTACATTATCAGTCCCGAACCTGGAACAGACGTAATCAGAGTCCCGCACGACGCTGGTGCAAGCAGCATCAAGGGATTCTGCTCTGTAGGAGAGAAAGCGCGGTTTAGCCTCCGCCCACGAATCCCTTGGCTCGCCACTCCGCGAAGATTTCCTCGATCTGGGCTTCTGCCTCGGCCACCGCTTGTTCTGCAGTCAGCTCACCGCGGGCAACCTTGCTCATCATGGTGGGGATGATGTGTGTGGCGTAAACCTTGGCCACTGCCGGGTTGGACGGGCCCGGAAACCCCAGGTGGGCGACCCCATCCTCGGCGCCCAGCAGTGCGTCCCTGATTTTGTCATTGGGCCTGGAACCGAAGGGATCTACGTCCAACCAACCGCCATCTTCATATAGCTGAGGGGCCGTGCTCTTGAAGGCAGGGAAGTTGAAAAGCTCACTGTTAAAGACCGCCTGGTTGTAGTTGGCCGTGTGATGCAGCAGGAAGGCCTTCGCTGCCTCCAACTCAGCACCCTGGACATATTTCGGGATGACGTAGATCTGCCAAATGTGAGCAGAGGCGTGCCGGTCTCCACGAGGGCCCGCGAGAGCCGGCCGAAAGTAGACCCTGTCTGCAGCCTCCGGGTCAGCCTTCTGGAGGCTGCGGTAGCCCGAGATGGAGTTGAGGATGTAGGAGAGCTCTCCGGCAATTAGTCCTTCGTTATTTGATTCCCCGACCCAACCGAAGACTTCATCGGTCATGGCATCCCTGTAAAGATCGGCCATGTAATTGACGGCTTCTACCACCTCAGGGGAATTGATGACCACATTCTCGTTTTCATCTTGAATCGATCCACCAAATGACCATATGACCGCCCGAGCAGCCAACTCCGAGTCGATCTCGGGGGACATTCCGATTCCCATACGAACGCCTAAGCTGTCCTTGATCTTCTTGCCGCCGTCCAGCAACTCAGCCCAGGTTGACGGACCGTCTGGGTAACCGACCTGCGACCAGAGCTCTTTATCATAGTTGCCCGGGTCAGGAATCCAGGCGTGACAGAAGCCATACCAAGTGTTGGTGGCTGGCAGGTAAGAATTTGCGGTGCAGGTGTCGATCTGCTCTCCAAACAACTCTTGCGCTTTCAGGTTGACATCAGTCAGATCTTGGAGACCCTCAATAAAGAGAGATGAAGCAAGAAGCAACTCGACTATGGCGGGACCTTCGCCGTCGTCGATGGCAGCTGTCAAGGTCGGGAAGAGTTCGGTAAAGTCGATGTGGTTCACCGAAACGTTCACTCCGTTTGCATCCCCCCAGGCACTGGCAAACGGATCAAACCACTTGTCGTATTGGCGGATGATATGGGTCCACTGGACGATCTCAAGCTGCGTGCCAGGTGGGAAGGTCGTGGACTGTTCCTCTTCGTCTTCCCCACAGGCCACACCTGCCGCCCCGACAACTACCGCCATCAGCGGAAATAGTAATCTGGACTTCCATAGCTGCGTGCCGACGGCCTGTTCTCTTTCGCGAACGATTTCCGGCAAGTTTGTCCTCCGACATAGATATTCCGTCAGGATTCGGTCGCGTCCCGTTCGTGCCGACATGGAACCGGCAACCTACTAGGGCAGACGCTTTATTCGGCCCTCTCCGCCGATCGGATAATCTGCGGCGGTAGCGGTACCCCCGAGGCCGGCAGGCGACTGGATGTAGTTGACCAGGGCCTGCTGATATGTCACTCCGAGTGTTGTGAAGGGCGCTCCCCGAAACGGGTATTCGTCACCGCCGCGGGCCAGAAAGTCCAAAGTGGCCACAGTCAGGTCCAGACCGGGCACGACGCTTCCTTCACGAATGATGACTTCGCCGCCATCCAGCGTTGCGCTCTGGACACGGGCTCCGGAGACCATAACTGAACCGCCAGAACTGAGAGCTTGAGCGACGCCGGACTCCGACCACTCGAAACTGAACTGGGACACTTGGGGGAAGCGTCCCGAATCGCCATCCGCCGACTGGGATACGGCATTCTCCAAGATCTCCTTGAACTGACTTCTGGAGACCCTGTCCACCACCGTTACGATACTGGCAAATGGGGCCATGTCAAAGGTGTCCAGCTCTCGGATTTGTCCTGGTGGCAGCAAAGAGTCGTTACGAATGCCACCGCCGTTCTGGATCGCAACATCTGGCAACGCGACGCCATAGTCGGGGGCCAGCCGGCGCGCCTGCCAGAAGAGAGCGTCAGTCATCAAGTTACCCTGGTTGGTTGCGCGGGACCTGACCTCGCTGCGCCGGCCGTCCAGAGCTACTTGACTGTCGGCAATGGGCCGGGCCAGACCTTCCAGTCCTTTCAGGAGACGGTCGACTACATCCCTTTGCACTTGAGGGTGCACGGCGACGCCGTCGTCCGCGCGAGCGATCCGTATGGGACCGCTGGCGCTGTCGTCAATCTCATTCACGCGGCCGTCAGCGTCGAATGTGACCACCAACTTGCCCAAATAGCTGTACTGCCCGACGGCGGTCACGACCGGCACACTATTGCCGGCCAAGTCCTTGGCCATGATGGGATAGGGACCTAAGGGAGTGTCCTCGACACTGATGAGAAGATCACCCTCGTTTGCCAGGAGTTCATCTCCCCCGCCGGCCACGACTATGTCAACGCCATGGACCTGACTCAGAAGGGCGATGTCGGCGTCGATATCTTGCAAGTGGCTTATGAGAACTATCTTGTTGACCTCGGAGGCCTCCAGCCGGTCCACCTCGGACTGGACCTGCCCGACCACATCCTCGATGATCTTGACCTTCCGGGGGCTAGAGATGAAGCCAAGGTCCGGGGTGGTGGCACCGATGATTCCTATGCTCTCACCAGACACCTTTACCACCACACTTTCGGCGATGCGCCCTTCACTAACTAGGTCACGGAGCATAGGCTCGTCGGAAAAGTCCAGGTTCGAGCTGAGGAATGGCGCCTGGCTCGTCGACACTTGCCTTATGAAGTCGGCCAGCAGCTCGGGTCCAAAGTCGAAGTCGTGATTGCCTAGAGCAATGGCATCGTAACCGATCAGATCAAGCGCCACGGCGTCGTAGAGTGTTCCGGCACGAAGTCCGGCGGTAAACTCGGCGCCGGCCAGGAAGTTGTCGCCCGAAGAGACCATGATCACACCACTAGTACCGGCGAAGCTTTGATCCGAGCCGACCGCCTGCTTCTCCCGCTGTACCACCGCGGCGAAGCGGGCTACGCCTCCAAAGTCGGTCAGTCCACGGCCCAAGTCCACAAGCTGGGACAGGCCGTCGTTGTTGTGGAGAATGGTCAGCCGGAAAGCGCTCGCTTGAGGGGCTGCTGGGGTGGCCACTGTTTCGACCTGAGGGGACTCAGTCGGCGGCGAAGAAGGGGAGGAAGTTGGCTCGGCCGCTGGGGTGGCGTCCTCCCCACAGGTAATCAGGAGAACGCTCGTTGCTATCAATACTGCGGTTACAAGTGCGTGCAGTTTCAAATCAAATTTATCCTTGTTCTGCTATTCGGACGCCGAAGAACCGCTATGGCCAACTATGCCGGTAGCGGACAGCCAGATAAGATCAGGCCCTCCGCCACCATGTCGGTCCAGAGCTCCGGTGGAATACTGCGCTGCATCATGCGGATGTTGTCGGTCATCTCGGCCAATGAGACCGGGCCCGGGATTACCGAGACAACCGCAGGGTGCGCCATGACGAACTGCAATGCCGCAGCCTTGATTGGCACCCCGTAACGATCACATATGGTCCGATAACGACCTATGTACGCCAGCTCGTCAGGGCTCTGGTCCGGCAGGTCTACGTGATCGGCAATCTGTCCCAACATTCGTCCGTTATTGTAGGGCGCACCGATGATAATGGATATGTTCCTCTCCTGGCAGAGCGGCAGGAACTCGCCGATCGCCGTTTGCGCCGTCAGTGTATATCGGTTCGGGAGCAGGAAGCAGTCAAAGTCCGCCTCGCGTACGAACCTGAGAAGCAGGTGGAGCGGAGTCAGACCGGCGCCGATGGCCTTGACCACGCCCTGGTCGCGAAGCTCAGCCAGCGCCGGGAAGCCCTGATCGACGGCGGTCTGGTAGTGCATTTCCGGTACGACATGCAGGAAGAGCATATCCACTCGGTCCAGGCGTAGGCGCCGGAGACTGCTCTCGACAGCCCTAAGAATCGCGTCGCGCGTGAAGTCGAAACCGGATTCCAGCTTGGGGAGATTCCTGAGGTCAATCGAGTTGAAGTCTACTTCATGACCACCTTCTCCCTTCAGCACGACGCCTACTTTGGTCGAGATGACATAGCTTTCTCTGAGGACGTCGGCCAGGGCCTCTCCGAAACGCAGCTCGCTGCGTCCCTCGCCATAGGCTGCAGTGTCGACATAGCGCACGCCGAGAGACAGGGCGCGGCGGATTGTTTCTACAGCTTCCTCGTCTGATAGCGTGGGCGGTGGAGTGCCAAGTGGCGCGCCTCCGAGTCCGAGTTTGGTCACCTTCAGACCAGTGCGGCCTAAGTCGACTAACTCGAATGGGTCCATTCCGTGTCTCCTAGGGTGCGGTTTCCGTGTCTAGTGCTCGTGCAAGAACGAGGTGACAGCTTCGGCTACCTCCACAGGTCGCTCCAGGAAGCAGAAGTGTCCCGCGCTCGCCACTTCAACCAGCCGGACCCTCCCTCCGAGCCGGTCTTGCAATTCGTG
>JAQBTI010000386.1 GCA_027624995.1 Chloroflexota bacterium | reverse complement strand
CGTAGACCTTGAAGTCCGCGTCGATGCGTTCGATGAGGCGGTCTTGAATGTGTGTCCACTCGGCGGTAAGTGTGCGGTGGGACTCAGCGTCAATCGGGACGCCAGTAGATTCCATTCGCGCGGCCGCCACCATGTAACGTCCTCGGAGGAGGGCGCGGTCAAGGTCGATCGTTGGGAGCATGGCTGGTAGGAGCCGCGCCAGCGCGTCGACATCCTGCGCGCAGTAGTCGAGCAGCGCCACACGTTCGTCAGCGGTCCAGGGTCCGCCCCGGAGTGCCAACGTCCGCATCGTGTCCTTCTCAGCCGCTTCAATTCCGTCGAGACCGAACCAGGCGAGCGCTCCCAGCAGACTGTCCCCGCATGGGGTATCCAGTCCGTTGCTGACGTTGCGGAACTCGGCGTAGAGATCCAGCACGTGCCTGGGGACGGACCACTCAAGTGTCTGGTGGCATCCCACTTCGGCGCTGGCGTAGTACGCGACGAACAATGTGCTGTCGTCGGTAGGATACGGCGGCGCTTCTCGGCAGAGCAGGTCGTCTTCCCATACGAACATTTCATGACCCGTTCGGAGCTCCCGGGCCACGAGACAGATCGGTACGGGCGGCTCACCGGGCGGTGCGGAGAATTCGAAGTCGACGAGATAGACGTGTCGAAAGTCCGCAAGTGTCACGTCTAGAGCGCCCCCTGCAGACGACGGAGGACCGGGTGATCCGGCGATTGGATGTAGGTGTCCTTGAAGGCGATCTCGAGGAGCTCTCGGAAGTCCTTGTCTGGCCACGTAGGTTCCGGTAACTCCGCGGTGGCCTCAAAGACCTCGTAGGCGCCAAGACTCATATTGGCGTCAATGCGCACCCAGCTCGTCATTGCCATCGTGGCCGCCTCGATGGCTGAGCGGTGCCAGTGATTGCCGCGACCGTCGTCTCCCGGTAGGCGTACAGGCCAGAGGAAGGCGACGCCCTGCCGATTGACAGCGGTGAAAAGTACCGTCGGGATCAACTCCCCGGGCAACTCCGGCCAGAGCGCGGGGTCGACCAGGTAGGATTCCCTCTCGTCCTTGAACTCGAGGATCGCGGTTTCCAGCCGCCACTCGGTATCTGGGTGGACCCGGACAAACCACTGTCGATTGGGTTTGCGAACTGGTACGGTGAGGATGGCCTTCTTGACACCGACCTGGTTGGGGAAGTCCTGCGAGAGACGTAGTCGCTCGAGATTCGGAAATTGTTTATCGCTCATGTCTAATCCCTTTCGTCTGCCGTTGTGCGTTTGAGAAGGTCCCAGGACTTGTTACGTCCCAGTTCGTTTAGGAGATTGAGTAAGTCTGGACAAGAGCTCCAACCGCTCAATTTCGTCCAACAGTGGCTTGGTGCGTTCTCGGCTCCGCGTGACTCGCTGTTTGTGATTGGACTGCGATGCTCCGTGCTCATGGGCTGCACAGAAGCGACCATTCACAGCAAGGGCCACGCAGCGCTGTCGGTCGCATGGCACGCGACCAAGGGCCAAGTCGATACTGGCAGCACGACAGGGTTGTGCCACCGTTGCGGTCGAAACATCACGGGAGCTCGTCATCTAGGCTCCCCGGCTGCTTCGTGCCCGGAGCCGAGCGTGGCTCAGTCTTTCCAGGCGTCTCCGAAACCGCTTCACGTCTTCGGCGCTGAAGAGCCGATACCCTCGGGCGGTTTTGGTTGCCTTGAGCAGGCCCGCCCTCTCATATCGACGCACCTGTTCTGCCGATCGGTCGAGTCGGTGAGCAACTTCGCCCGTTGTAAGAAGCCTCATCGCTGTTCTCCTGTGTTGTAATTGCTACGTGAGACGACTAGACTACGAACTGTGGAGTAACCCGTCAACGCTTACATAATCGATTACATGTCAACTGACAACTTGGCACAGCTGTTGGGCGAGTGGCGTGGGGAGTTCCTGCCTCGTCGAGCGCGGTTGATCAAGCCCCCCCCCGTAGGACTGTGCAAACCATCGGACCCAGGGTTTCGTTGGTCTAGGGATCGGGCGGGAGTATTCGTCGCAGAGCCGCTTTCTGCCGGAAACTACACTCCTGTTCCAGTGGTAGACACGGTAGTCGCGCGGGTAACAGCAGTGGATCTGGATGATGCCGACGAGGTGCACACGCTTGTCGGCGAGTGGGGATTGTTTGGTGCCACCGCCCGGCGCGCGGAGCGGCGCTCGATGACCACGCTCCGGTGGGATTCCGTATCGTTGACTCGAAGAGAGCTGCGTGAGTTCCGATTGCTGGCAAGGTGGCTCGCCGCAATGAAAGCTGGCCGATGGCGCTCGAAAGACGTTCCTGACTACGATGCCCTGCAGGTTCTTGTTGATTGGATTCCCTATCCAAAGAGGAAGACGAGGCTCGTCTACTGGGAGGCATTCGCTCTCGCGTTGAACCAAAAGATTCGACCGGTGCTGCCCATGTTCGGCCAGTCCGATCGCGGTATTCCGAGGACGCTCATGTTTTCAGCTACTCTGCTGGATGCCATGTACTTGCGGCTGGGCGATCAGATGTCCACAAAAGCTCAAACCGCGAGACTTTGCCTTGGGTGTCGAGGTGTATTTTTCGTGAGCGTCGGCAACGACAAGAGAATCTACTGTTCGACGCGGTGCAAGAACCGTGTGAACGTGGCACGTCATCGACGTAAAATGAGGCAGAAGTCTGACACAAGGGACGGGGGTCAGGTGTGAGGAGATTGGTGTTCAGCGTTGGGAGCAGTGGCTACACGAGAATGGGCGGAAGGGGGGCGGTCGTAGAAACGGCACTGAGGGCTGATGAACGCGCGACAACACCGCTTCGTTGAAGCGTATCTCGTCGATCCCAACGCAGCCGAAGCGGCTCGGCGCGCCGGCTACAGTCAGAAGACGGCTGACCGGATAGGTTCCAGGTTGTTGAGGAATGTTGAGATTGCAGGAAAAGTC
>JAQBTI010000385.1 GCA_027624995.1 Chloroflexota bacterium | reverse complement strand
AGCGCGCCGCCTGTGACGATTGCCACCTTGTTATCGAACGTCCCCATGTCTCAGTCCTCCTCTAGGTTGGTTTCCGATCATCTCGCGCCGAACATCAGGTACGCGAACCGCCCCGACGCAAAGGTCGCCAGGTTCAAAACGTGCATCGACACGACTGCCAATACGAATCCTAACGGGACCAGCAGCCGACTCTCCGAAGGAGTCTACACCGCACGGGCCCATTGGGGTCGTGCCCGTGCAGCGGACGATAGACGTCGTGGAAGTGACGACCGCTGGGCCGTATGGGCTCCCTGGCCGGTTCTCCGAAGCTCCCAAACGCCGGGTGCGAGCGAACATCTTGTTGCCGAATCGGCTAGTCAACCGCGCCCCTCTCAGGCGGATTTACTAGAGGTGCTATCATGGGCGCCCAGACGGAATGCGGCCCGTTTACCGGGAAATGGCGCAAGAGTTGAGAGGAGGCTTTCTTACGATGCACCTGCTAGAGGTACTTGACCCCGTAGCCAAACAGAGGGCGATGGAAAACGTCATTCCCATCAACCCGAGGTTGGCCGGCCTTGACGGCAAGACCATTGGGCTGGTCTGGAGCGGAACCCACGGTGGAGACGTCGCGCTTAACCGTATTGGCGAAATGCTTCAGGAGCGTTTCGACAAGGTCGAGACCAGGTTCTACACGGGCGGTAATTACCCGAACCCTCCCCACATCCTGAAGCAGGCCGCCGAGGAGTGTGACGCGGTCGTCGGTGCTACAGGCGACTGAGGTACCTGCGCGTCGTGGATGTGCCACGACATGATCGAGATTGAGAAGATGGGAAGGCCCGCGGTCCCCGTCATCTCGGGCCGCTTCGAGGGCGACGCGGCAGCCAGCAGCCGCGCGTTCGGCATGCCGGACCTCAGGTTCGTGGTCGTACCTCGCATCTACCGTAACCTGAACCCCGAGGAGTCGATCAGGAACACGGAGCCGGCGTTCGACGAGCTGGTCAGCATGCTTACGGTCGAGGCCGATTCCGCGACCGACGGCCAGCAAATCGAGAAAGAACACCGGTTCGAAGGCGAAGACCGATTCGACGCGGTTCTCAGGATGAATGAGGACTATCTGAGGCGGGACTGGGGAGACGGTTTCCTGCTGATGCCGGCAACGCGGTCGGCTGTCGACGAACTTCTTAGCGGCACTAACCTTCCGCCGGACCACGTTGTGTGCGACATGCCTCCGGGCTTTGGAATCGCGACCGTGGAGAAGATCGCAATCAATGCCGCGGCCGCCGGGGCCAAGCCAGAACACATGCCGGTCATCATAGCCGCTGTCCAAGCTCTCCCAAAGATGACTGCCGATGGTGGTAACTCGCTGCTGATGTCGACGAGCCCGCAGGCCCCCCTTCTCATCGTAAACGGCCCGATTGCGAAGGAGCTGACATCAACGCAGGCTCGGCCCTGGGACCGGGGTTCGACAACCGGGTAAACATCGTGATCGGCCGCGCGTTCTCCATGTGCCTGAGGAACATCGGGCAGTGGTATCCGAACAAGATGGACATGGACACCATTGGCACGACTCGAAAGTTCGTCATGTGCATCGCCGAGAATGAGGCGATGAGCCCGTGGGCGCCTTACCACGTGGACAAAGGGTTCAAGCCAGATGAAAGTACCGTCAGCGTCTTTATTACCAACGGTGAGCTGGACGTGCAGGACCAGGGTAATGAAACCGCCGAAGGCCTGCTGAAGACGGTAGCCTACGGCGCAACGTTCGGGACCCGTGGACTTTGGGGGCGTCACGCCGAGGAGCGGCTAATCCTCCTGCCCCCCGACGTGGCAGCTCCCGTGGGTGCCCAGGGCTTCACAAAGAGGGGAGCGAAAGAGTTCATCCACATGTACGCCAACGCTAGTCTGGGCAAGATGACCCAGTACGCCCCCTTGGAGAACGAGGCCAGAGTAGCGGCTCATTGGAGGTGGATGAAGTCGTTGACCGAGCGGGAACTCCTCGACGTGATGGTCCCGATACTCGAGAGCGCGGACCGGTACGACATCCTGGTGGTCGGCTCCGACCGGGCCAAAACGGCCGTGATGCCCAGCGGGCCCAGTGCGGTGACAGTAGGGGTCGACCAGTTCAGGCCCTAGCAGGCCGGTGTGAGTGGTCGGCCTCTTGCCGATCTCAGGTATCCAGGCCGCAACAATGCGTACCCCACGGTGAGCCAGCCGAGGCCAATAAACACCCCATATAACGTGTGATGAATCCAGGGAACGGCGGCAAATCCTGCGATGGCCAACGGCGCGACAGTCCACGCTGGAAGGACCTTGGTCCGCACTACACCTATCCCTAGCAGCGTCAGCCCTACGAATGCAAAGATAGAAGCAATCATCATCGTGACGAACGCGTAGTCAGTCAGAGTAGTTGAGACTCTTGTCGTTTCTCCCCAAGGGACGCTCCAGACGCTGACCACCAGACCAGCACTCATGACTGAAAGAGCGGACACAGCCAGGAAATGTCCCAGGGTCCAGGTCCACGTCTGGACTTCTGCTGGCCGTCGGGTCCAAAGGCTCACGATGCCGACCATGCACAGGGCGATAGCAAATACTGTCAGCTTCGTGGAGTCATAGTAGCTAAGCCCTAGAAACGTCTCCTTGTAGTCGCTGGTGGTGGGTCCATGCGTGAGGAGAAAGTGGACCCAGGCAAGCAGCCATATCACCCCACCGAACATCGTTGCTGGTCCCCCCAACCGGTTGATTGCCGAATAAGAAGTTGACACTTTGGCGTCTCTGGTTCCCATCTTGGACTGACCCGGCTGACACCGCGAGTACCGTTTCGAGAGCTATGTGAGTCCAGGATAACGGGGTCGTCATCGCAAACGGATGAGTCCAGCGGAGGTACCCTCAAAAAGTGTGTAAATAATCAGGCGGTGTAACCTACCTCTGCGCAAACGGGCTCGAA
>JAQBTI010000384.1 GCA_027624995.1 Chloroflexota bacterium | reverse complement strand
AGAATCCTTGAGTTCAGCGGTTACGGGGTGACCTTCTCCCGTCTGGTCGGCGACCGCTGCGGCGGGAGCATTCTCCTTGACCGAATTGAGTCCGTTGATGGCATTCTCTTTACGGGAGTACCCCTCGCCAGGTTCGGCGATAATCTGTCCGTTGTCGTGGCGGGGCCTCCATCGGAACTCGCCGGCCCTATCTGTATAGATCTCGAATGTTGCACTTGACAGACGACGGCTCGGCTGGGCAAGAGGGACGTCTTCCGAAACTGACCCTCTAGTTTCTGATGGTGGCGGGGTGCCGACCTCTTGCTGATGCGCTGGCGGGGTGCTTGGTCCATGGCCTGATGCCACCGGACCGGCTCCGGGCGAACCAGTCTCCGATGCTGGCGGGGTGCTTGGTCAATGGCCTGATGCCATCGGACCGGCTCCGGGTGGACGAGTCTCTGATGGTGGCGCGGCACTAGGTCCGGGACCAGAAGGGCCACGTACGGCTCCAGGTGGACCGGATGGGCCTTGCCGCTGCAGATAGAAGTAGGCTCCCACTCCTCCACCTATGAGCAGCACCACCACCAACAGAATAACGATGATGATCGGGAACCCGCCTCCAGGCCCTTCACCGGCCTCGGGTGTAGGAGTAGGCGTTGGGGTGGCGAGGATGGCACGTATAGCCGCGGCGACGGCTGCGTCCAATGCGTCCAGAATCTCATCACGCCTGTTTTGACCGACTTGCGATAGGATATCCGCCGCCGTGCCGGCCTCGAGGTTTTCGACGAGCCCGGCCGCTCTCGGTACGGTGACGGTCTCCAGAATCTGGGCCGCTAGTCCGGGGTCAATCACGCCGATTATTCTTGCCGCCTTAACAGAGCCTAGTTCATCGATTATCTTGACCACCTGCTCAAACGGAGGTCCCTCGATCAGGGCGATTGCCGCTACGATGGACCCTGCCAAGTCGAGGTCGAGCTCGCCGAGTATCTCCGCCGCCTTTTCCGGCGGGAGCAGGATGAATATCTGAGCGACCTGCTCTAGCGGAGGACCCTCGATCGAGACGAGAGATTCGAAGATATCCACTGCGCGGGAGTTTTCTAGCGCGTTGAGTATTTCCGCCGCCTTCTGAGCGCTAATCTGAAGAAGGATTTGGGCGGCCTGCGTGGGCGGTAGGCCTCCGATAATCGAGACGGCAACATCCAGAGGCGCCGCTTCTACTTCGGCCGCCGTCGGCGTTGCGGTGGGCGTGACTCCGGGAAGCAGCGTGGCTGTGGCCGTCGGTACGGCCGATGCCGTGGGCGTGGCGCCTACCGCCGATGTTGGAGTCGCAGTAGGAATTATTGGAGTCGGAGTCGCCGTGGGAAGGGGAGTGGTCGGCGGGCCCACTACCGTCGGAACCGGTGACGGGGTCGGTGTGGGAGGTATGGGAGTTGCGGTCGGCAATACGGTGCCCGTCGCAGTCGGAAGTGGCGCGCCGACCGTGAGATTGCCGAACAATCTATCCAATCGGATCTTGTACTGACCCTGCGACCGGGGCTTGCTGAACCTTATTGGCTCGGTCTGGCCGGCCCCGACGGTAATGAGGACGGTCTCGTCGATGGTGTCGTTGACCCACAGCGTGGCCGGGTACACCCTGCGACTGCTGCTGTTGTTAGTGACCTGGGCCTCCACGATCACATCGTCGCCGTCCCTGGGCAGGGTAGGGGATATTCTCAAACCCGAGACGCCAAAGATCTGCAGGGGTAGCCCTCGATCTGGCCGGCCGGTGATGGCGACCGTAGAGAAGCCGGGCACGACCATCGTGTAAAAGATTTGCTGCGCGTCCTCCCTGACTCTCTTTGTCGGAAACGGCACCCACTCATTGAACTCTTCGTCGAACCTGTTGAATTCGAGCGACCATTTGTGGATGTTGTTGGCTTCGATCCAGCTCTGCTCTATAAAGACGGTCACGTGGGCCATCGCGACGTCCTCTGGCCCCACGTTCTCCAGGGACACATTGAACATCTCGTTTACGATCAGGTCCGACGGGAGATCGGGCAGGCCGGCGGGCTTGGCGATAAGGTCCTGTACGGTTACCCGGATATCCTCTTTGTCGTTGTTGGCCCTGGCGAGAATCCGCTCTATCGGGGCAGGGCTTCCGACAATCTTCCCCCAAGACCCACGCTTCATACGGGCGATCGTATAGATGGTCCTGGCTGTCGCGACGTCTGTGAATGGCGTAGGGGGCGGCAGGTCTGGATCGACGGCGGGTGGAATCTCACCAATCAGTTGTTCGACTGGGGCGTTCCGGAGGCGCGCGAATACAATTTCCGTCAGGTTGAATTGGGCCAGCGGGTTCATCTCAGGGAGGCGGTCCAACAGGCTCTCTTCGGACATCGCTTCTACGATATTAACGGCCCTGTTTGTCGGGACCCTATTCAGGATCCGTCCCGCTTTCTTGCGCGCCACCTCGGAAAGCATAGCGCCCGCGGCCACCTCCAGCATCTCGTTTACGATCTCTCCTGCCGCGTCGTCCGCCACCTCCTCTATGATTCTGGCCGCCTTAGTTGCGCTAACTTTCTGGAGTATCGAGGCGGCCTTGCTCCTGGCTATATTGGTCGCGATTGCCGCTCCTTTTTGGTTGGTAACTCCCTCCAAGATTTCTGCGGCGATCTGGTCGTCGTCCAATTCGCTAACGACCTCCGCCGCCGACTGGTCGTCCAGTGCGTTCAGCAACGCTGCGCCAGTCGTTGTCGTCAAACCTTTCAGGATCTGGGCCGCTTTCTTCTTGGTGATCGTGCCAATCAGCGTGACGACCCCTTGCGGATCGAGCTCAAAGAACTGCGCGATGCTTGTCGCGGCGTCCTCGTCCGACAGGTCCTCCAATTCCTGAGACGTCGGCGGCTGTACCGCGGGCGGCGGCGGTGGAGGAGGAGGTGGAGGAGGTGGCGGCGGCGGTGGCG
>JAQBTI010000383.1 GCA_027624995.1 Chloroflexota bacterium | reverse complement strand
GTACGAAATCCTCCTCAACCGAATCCGCACGACGACCACCCGTACCGGCCTCACCGTGGACGCCACCCTGGACCTGACCGACTACCCCACGCGTGTCAAGGTCAGCAATGACGAGTTCGACCAGATCCACTCCATCCCCATGAGACCCGACCGCAGTGGAACTACTCGATCGATTGCTGAATCACGCTCTGAACGTGCCACGGAGACCCAGGGGACCACGACCGCCTAACCAAGTTATTTCTGCGCAGTACCTAAGGCCTGCTTTATGCCGTCGATCGACGGCATAGACGTAGTTGTCCAGTGAACCGAAATACACTGCACCATCGTGGCCGACAGCTGGTGCGGGACAGATGGAGAGTATGTCAGGAAGGAGTCAGGGATTGCCCGAGCGGGCTCCGGGTCTGAGTCGTCAGCGTCGCAACTGAGCGCGGCGGTGGCGGACGGCTCCATGCAGCCGGTCCCGCAAATGCCGGCCTGTCAGGCGGACTACGCTGGCAGGTCCGCCCGCCCATGGGTGGAGTCAATCAACGAGCGCAGAGCGGCGTTGACGGACTCCTCTGTGGGGAAGGCTTTGGCGACGTCGGGATTAAGCAAGACCAAGTTGGTGCCGCCCCGGTAGGCGCCAATATGCTTGCCTCGGACACCAGTGCCCAGGTCTTCACGACGGTATTCGGGATGGATCTCGTCCCGATCAGCCTTCTTCATATATGCCCCTCTCTCGTCCAGTCATCAGGCGCGCGCTGATGATCCTCGTCTTGTCGCCGCGCTCCGTGTGCGAGACCACGATGAGGCGGTCCAGCCTGGACAACCCGAACGTGAGGTAGCGCTCCTCGTCATCAGAGTGATCAGGATCCGCGAAGGTGATAGCCAGGGGATCGCCGAAGACCGTCGCGCCCTCATGGAAGGTGACGCCGTGCTTCCGTTGGTTGGCTTCGGCCTTCTGCGGATCCCACTCGAACTCCATCCCCGATCCCCCGCCCTGGACTGTGTGCCTCAAGGGAAGATAGCAATCGCTTCAGGGAATCCCAACTAACTGCACCCGGGGTGCATCGGGAGACGCAGGCGGCCGCGTACGGCACCGCCGCAGAGCTGCCGACGGACCGGACCGGTCCCGACTTGGCAGTCGAGTGCGACTGCGGTCTGTACAGGAACATTGACGGGCTCAGAGAGGAGGCTTCATCGCGCCAGCGATACGGTCCGCGCGGCTGCGATTCGGCTTGACCCAACAGGCTGGATCGACCGACGGGCGAATACCGTCGTACTCGCCGAGCGGGAGACTACATCAGGGCTTTCTCAGGGCGATCTGGATTGCCCATCGCCGCCCTCTATCCTGCCCGCGCCAGGGCGCCCATAGTGACGCATTGGCTCCCATCAGTACGTGAATCTCGTGGATACATATGGGTTACGCTTTCGTAAGCACCTGTAAATACAGGCACCAACTCCCCCCTTACAAGCAGGCGACCGATCCCCTCTGGGCCTGGCAGTCGGGGTCGCTGCTTCCGCTGAGTACACACGAGCCGCACCGCGCACGGCATCCGGCTAGTCGGAGGGGATCAGGTGGTCGAGCAGGGATGGCGGGACGAAGAGAGGCTGCGGTGTCCGTGAGTCTTTGGTGACTGAGGAGCGAGACGAGGCACTCATCGACGGCTCCCAGGACGGCGGCCTACGCCGCGCGGTCGTACCACAGCGTGAGGCGGGCGAGGGGCTTCATCTAGAGCGCGTCGGCACTGGTGGCGAGGGGCGACTGTGGAACATCCCGGCATGACGAGGGTAGCCGCTCAGGAGCTGTCGTTCTGCGTTGGAGGCGCGTCAATAAGGAAGCTTGTCCGTGGGATGATCGCTGACCGAGACGTAGTGCAGGTACCCCATGGTGGTGGTGATGCGGCTGTGACCCATGCGGGCCTGCACAGTGCGGATGTCGACGCCGCTGCGCAGGAGGGTGGTGGCATAGGTATGGCGCAGGCAGTAGGGGGTCACCTGCGGGACCATGTTGAGGGCCTTCATCAGCTTCTTCATGGCCTGGCGGATGGCCCCCTCTGACAGGGGCTTGCCCCGGTACCCGGTGTTGCGACTGTTGCCAGCGACCAGGACGAACTGCCCCAGGATCCCTTGCTGCTCCTGGCGGTCCCGCTCCTGGGCAAGGTAGTCGGCGAAGACCTGCTTCACGTCCAAGGTGCGGACCTCGGCATCCTTGGGCTGCCACTTCTCGCCGTTGACCTGCAGGTGGTGGGGCGCACCGCGAGCGCGCGCGACTCCAGGTCCACGACCTCCCACTCACATCAAGGGGAGTATGAAATAGCAGAAGCACACTATCAGCGGTCCCTTGCATTGGCAGACGAGATTGGGTACCAGCAGCAAACGCTCACTGTGTACGGCCATCAGAATTTGGCGACCTTGTATGTGCGCATTGGCAGGTTTGATTTGGCAAGGGCATATGCGGAGAAAGGATTGAGGCTTGCGCAAGAGGCAGAAGATATTGTGACAGTGAGCACCTTGAACTCGACTATGGGGACGATCGAGGCCTGTTGTGGTGATTATGGGCTGGCAGAGGCGCACTACAAGGTGGCATTGAAGGGCGCCCGTGAAGCGCAAGTCTCTTGGATTGTGAGTGGTGTTCTCATTGAGCGAGGTAAGGCATTCTTCACTCAGGAAAAATGGGACCGTGGCGCCGCGTGCTTCCGGGAGTCCCTCGGGATCGCAAAAGAGTTGGAGCACCAGGAGTTCATCGCCGAAGGTTTATATGGTTTGGCAAGAGCTGCGGCTGCTCGCGACAATGTCCGTGAAGCTCGGCAACAGGGCATGGAGGCACTTGCGATTTTCGAGGAGCTTGGTCACAGGGACGTTGACGAAGTCAGACGTTGGCTAGATGATATCTCTGACCGTGATGCCCCACCTACCAACATGGCAACGAGATGACGCGTCA
>JAQBTI010000382.1 GCA_027624995.1 Chloroflexota bacterium | reverse complement strand
CGACCTGGCGGAAAGCCATCTAGAGGCGGTGGGGTTGCGGGCAGACCCAGGACCGAGTTCGAGGAAGAAGAAAAGCCCTCGGCCGAAGATGGACCCGTAGCCTTCAAGCCGGGTGACAAGCCTACCGATACCGGCGAAGGCGACGCGGAAGGCTCACAGGAGAAGGTTTGACCGGCAAGAACCTTTCCATAAGAGAGCATCTCCTGGAGCTGCGCAGACGGATCACCTGGTCGGCGGGATTCGTCCTGGTGACCACGATGATCGCGTTTGCTTTCCACCGCCAGATCCTGAGGATACTGATGTGGCCCGCTCGGGGCTTCGCAGAGATCCCCGGCGGAAAGCCCGTTTACATCGACCTGACCGAGTTCATCGGAACCGTGATGAAGGCCTCGATGCTGGTCGGTCTCTTCGCCTCCTTGCCCTTTCTCCTTTACCAGATCGTGATGTTCGTCGCGCCCGGCCTCACGCCCCGGGAGAGGCGATACCTGTACGCGCTGATGCCGGCCACCCTGTTTTCGTTTGCCCTGGGAGCCGCGTTCGGGTACTTCATTCTCTTCCCTCCCGCCGTGAAGTTCCTACTGGCCTTTGGCGGGGACATCGCAACGCCCCAGATCAGGATCGGGAGTTACGTCAGCCTGATGCTCTCGCTGCTCTTCTGGATGGGAATAGTGTTCGAGACCCCGGTGGTCCTGTTCTTTCTATCGAAGATCGGGATTGTCACGCCCGAGTTCTTGGGTAAGCAGCGGAGATACGCCGTTGTCGCCGCATTCATCCTGGGAGCCGCGATCACGCCGACCTTCGACCCCATCAACCAGTCCCTGGTGGCGATACCCATCATCGTGTTATACGAGGTGGGTATCTGGCTCGCGAAGCTCGGCCGGTTGGGCCGCAAGCAGAAGGCCGCCGCGACGGAGGCCGAATCAGGCCAGCAGTAGCGCCGTCAGCCGAAGGGCGTTTGGGAGTCGAGTGAGCTTTACGGCTAGCCGAGGTCCTCGAAAGTCGCCACGCTGAAGACGACGTGGAACGGCTTGCAGTAGATGACCACGCTTCCCTGCATGGACACGTCCACATTAGGCGGGATCGGATAGTTCTGATTTCCCCGATTGCCTCTTAGCTCTCCGAGATCGGCCCATCCAGACGTCATCACGTCATCCCGGCCCTTTGGGTCTGACGACGGGGACAGAATTACGTGCAATTCAGGTCCGTTTGTTACGTCGAAGTTTTCCAGTCGGAGCAAGTGGGCGCCGTTGGGACCCAGAATGATGGTAGCCGTGCCGCTGCCCTTGTGAAAGGCGTCCTGGTCCTTGAACTCGCCCGTCTTCAGCCTCGTCGCTACAACGGTTGCGGGGGTCGGGCTCGGAGTCGTCGTGGAGGCGGGCGTCGGTGTGAATGTGGGTAGTGGGGTTGGGGTCGGTGACGGCGTCGCCGTTGGCGTCATGGTTGGCGGCGGCGTTGGACTGGCAACGGGTGTGGTCGCCGCACCCGGACCACGTGAATCGGCACTGGCGAGGGGACTCGGCGTATTGGTAGCCGTTGACATCGGTGTTGCCGTCGCGCTCGGCGCAGGTGTCGGGACGGCGGTTGAAGTGGGCGTCGGTGTCTGGGTGGGGCTGGGAATAGCGGCCGGCATGGCGGCGGCGAGATCAGCAGGTGCGGCAACATCGGCGAGCCTGAACTCTAGCGGCAGATCCTCGTCGACCGTTACGTTGGTAAACAGAGGCGATCCAAGAAGTCTCCCATAGCTTTTCCCTTTCAGTACGGTCACCGGCTGCGGTCAACATCCCACCAGTCGTCTAGACAACAAAAAACCCACAGCCTATGCCGGGGGTTCAAGTTGACGGGACCGCGCCTGTCGGGCTAGGTCGCCGTCTTTTCCTTCTCTTTCTCGTCCTCCACACCCGCCTCCTCGGCCAACTCAGCCGTCTCGGAGACAGTGGTGCGGAACTGGCGAATCGCTTTGCCTAGCGCCCCGCCAACCTCGGGTAGCCGACCGACCCCAAAGACTATCATCACGATCACCAAGATCAGGATCAACTCTGGTCCTCTGATTCCACCTAGGAAGCCCATGACTCCTCCTCTAAGGCCGGATTCTCCCTACATCATAGTCCTTTGTAGCGGGAACGGTCAATGCTGGGAGGGTCGCGCAAATGGGAGAACTCGGTGCACAGAACTCCATCACGGGTTCTGCAAGGGGTCGAATCCAGAGAAGGTGAGGGTCACGCGCTCCTCGACTGCGCCCAGAAGGTCGTTGGGCTCGGGCATCGATTCTGGATGGACGACTTGCCCAACGGCGACCCTCGGACGCTTTGCCATATAATGTGGTCTCCACATGGAGGTACGCTATTGGCGGACGAAAACGGCAGAGAGTTTGTAAAGTACAACTTCTACAGCGTCGATCCCGCTTGGCGACGGCTGCCCGAGGCCGAACGAAGCGAGGGCAAAGCGGAGTTCGCGTCTGCGGTTGAGGAGGCGGCAACTTCCACATTCGTGCGCAGCTTCAGCCTGGTGGGGCTCCGAGGCGATGCAGACTTCCTGCTGTGGCAGTCGGCGAAGACGCTGGAGAGCCTCCAAGAGACGGCCACGGCATTGTGGCGCACTCGTCTGGGCCACTATTTAACCCAGCCCTACTCGTACCTCGCGATGACACGGCGCTCTCAGTACGTCGGCAAGCACAAGCACGAGGGGCAGGAAGGGACGACCGCCCGCCTGCGGCCCGGCAAGGACTCCAAGTATTTCATCGTCTATCCCTTCCTCAAGACCCGGGAGTGGTATCTGCTACCGTCGGAAGAGCGCCAGCGGATGATGGGGGACCACTTCAAGATCGGGCACAAGTACCCGTCGGTCAAGATCAATACCACTTACTCGTTCGGGCTCGACGACCAGGAGTTTGTCGTGGCGTTCGAGACCGACAGCCCTTCTGACTTCCTTGACCT
>JAQBTI010000381.1 GCA_027624995.1 Chloroflexota bacterium | reverse complement strand
ACGGGCCGTCGAACTGGCCGTCACCGTCGCCGTGCTCGCCCCATTTGGAGATGAACTCGCCTTCGCGGGTGATGTTGGTGATCGTATGAGTGTTTTCGTCGGAGACCCATAAGGTCTTCTCGCTGTCCATGAGGATCGAGACCGGCCACGTGAATTTGCCGTCCTCCTTGCCCGCACCCGCGATGGGCTTGAGGTCGCCTACGTCCCACGAACCGTCATCGTCCCACTGCAGCCTGGCGATAATGCCGGTGCGGTTGAGGACGTAGTACATCCCGGCGTCCAGCGCGATGTCGACGGGGTCGTTCGTAACCCGCCTCATGCCCAGGGTCTTGACGTACGGGAACCCTGCCCTCAGTAACGCATATGGTCTTGTCATGCCGAACGCCTTACTACTTGACGCTACTTGAATGGGGCGAGCTGCTCATATGTTCCGCCGACGATCTCGGGAGCTGCTATGCCGAGCCATTGCTCCAGCACGGTAGCGTAGAGCCCTCGATAGTCGTACGTGTGCTCCATGTCCTCGCCGTACAGCCAGTCGGCGGGCTCAATCGAGGGATATTCCGCGTACAGTCCGCCCTTGACCGGGTCGCCAATGAGGAACGCGCCGCCGCCAGACCCGTGGTCCGTGCCGCTACCGTTGTCCCTCATCCGCCTGCCGAACTCGGTGAAGACCAGCATAGTGACGTTGTCGGAGGCGTTGTGGTCCCGCAGGTCCTGGAAGAAGTCCATTATCCCGCCGGACAGCTCTGTCATGAGCCTTGGATGGTCCGGGTACTCATTGGCGTGGTTGTCGTAGCCGCCGTGGTTCGCATAGAAGATGCGCGTGCCGAGGTCGGCCAGGTGGACCCTGGCGATGTCCCTGAGGCTTTTTGCGATTGAGTTGCCGGCGTACTCGACGTCGGACGTATACCTCGCCGGGGCCTCCTTGAGAATATCCGCGCCCCTGAGAACGTCCATGCCTGTCTGGGATAGGTAGTCCATGACCGGACCGGCCCCGATGGCAGGCGCATACATCTCCTTGAAGATCTCAAGTGCCTGATTGCGGTATTCTCCTTCGATTCCCGTCATCAGTCCGTAGTTGTCCAGATCGCCGACCGAGCTTATGGGAACGCCGGGTGCCGAAAGAGCGCGCGGCAACCCACGGCCGAAGTTTACGCCGGTGAGAACGTTCTCTTTTTTGGGATCCAGTTCGCGGATCGCCCGGCCGAGCCATCCTTCGGTGCCGATCTTGTCCGGCTCGCACGTGTGCCAGATGTCCATCGCCCGGAAGTGGGAGCGGCTCGAGTTCTCGTAGCCGATCCCCTGGACGACCGCCACATTGCCCTGTTCAAACATCTCCTTAAGCGGCGCCGCCTGGGGATGGAAGGCGAGTGCGTTGTTGATCGGGAGCATCTGGTCTTCCGGGATGCCCACAGTCTTTCGGGAGTCGTAATAGACCGGGTTCGTATACGGGATCAGGGTGTTCAAGAAGTCGTTGCCGCCGGACAGCTGGACTACCACCAAGACCGGTTGCTTTCCATTCCCTGTCATGAGTTTTACCTCCTCAGATCCTACGCGAACTGGTATTCTCGAGACGATACGATCAATTGGAGCATCCGGCCAACGCGGGCGGAGCACTCGTTTCTGGCTTCTTCGGTGTCAAATCGCAAATCGACGCCGGCCTCGGTAAATTTAAGCATTGCCGATCGAGAGACCTGACTGAGATTGACGTCCCCTGCGAGCTCGACGCACTTGTCTATGAACCGGTCGGGGGCGAGGGAGTCGCCCTCGGAGGCCAGCCGGCTGATGATTTCCTGTATCCCCGGTTTAGTAACGTCGTCGAGTTCGTTGACGGCGAAGTTGATGCGCTCGTTCAAGGCACCACCGTCGATCCATTCTTTGCCGGTGTGCCATCCCTCGACCGTCGGCGGGTTGAAGAGCTCTTGTCCCATCGCGCTCGCCGCGACACCCACGTCCTGGAGCCCAGTGTTGGGCTCGGTGTGTGTGCCCGCCAGTTTCAATACGCCGGCCACCAACTCGGCCGGGCACTTAACTCGCTTGTGTCGGGCCTGCTTGAAAGCATCAGAATTGAATAGCACCCTGAGTACAGCTCGTATCTCTCCGTCCGAATCCTGGAAAGCCTTCGTCAGAGCGTCAACCGCCTCCGGGTCCTGGGGAGGAAGCTCGTTCCAAGCGGGCACTTGTGGCTCGTCCGCAACGAAGAAGTTGTACAGGTGCCGCGAGACGAAGCGGGCCGTTGCGGGCTGCCTGACGATAATGTCGATGATGTCCTTACCATCGAAGCGGCCGGTCTCGCCCAGGAATGTTTTGACACTGTTGTCGTGGTCCCACTCCCTGTACTCGAACTCTGACGGAAAGTCCCCCTGTGGATAGATGGGTATCGGCTGGGTAAACGTCCAGCCCGTGAACGCCCGTGCACAGTTCTTGATGTCGTCTTCCGAGTAGTTCCCGACCCCCATCGAGAAGAGCTCTAGTAACTCCCGACCGTAGTTCTCGTTGACCTCGTCCTTGTGATTCTCGGAGTTGTCGAGCCAGAAGATCATCGCCGGGTCTTTCGACAACTCAAGCAGCAACTCGTTCAGGCGCGAGAGACCCTTTCGGCGGAACGACTCTACCTGATTGTGCGACGAGATAGGGTGCGATACTTTGGCCGAGCCCGTGGCGAACACGTGATGCCAGAAAAGAGCGATCTTTTCTTCGAGGGGTCTGCGAGTGTTCACCATGCGGTAAAGCCAGATGCCAACAAGTACCGGCATCGTGGCATGAGGTTCGGCCAGATATCGGTCTAAGAGGTCGCGTTCGATTTTGGGGAAGCGCTCCGGATGGAGAAGGTCTTCGACGACCTCTTCGTAAGGCTTCTTGGCCAGCACATCGAGTTCAGACTTGGTCGCGCCGAACCCGGCGCGACGCATGAGGTGGGCAACTAAAGAGAG
>JAQBTI010000380.1 GCA_027624995.1 Chloroflexota bacterium | reverse complement strand
GAGACAGGTTAAGGCCCGTCGCCCCGGCCTTGCGGATCGCCTCAAACACTTTCTGGACCAACTGGAACTGATACGGCGCGAACGGGTAGTTGCGACAGAAATCGTCGCTATCCCGATACTGCTTGAACGTCATACCGACGTTTGAGAAGGAGATCTGGTTGCGAAGGATGTCTCCCTTTTCTCTGAACAGGTCTTCGAGTTGTCCGACCACCGCTTCCTGCTTGGCCAACAGGCGTTCTTGAATGACCTCATCCACGTTACCGCTGGAGAGGGACAACCGGGTCTTGAAGCGGTCCTGGATCTTGGAGAAGTCGTAAGCGTGGGTGTTTCTGAGGTCGCCCAGGACGGCGTCAATATCTTCCTGAGAAGTGACTACCACCCAGACGCGACCACCACACAGGGTGCCCAGGACTTCGGTAATGGTCTGCAGATTGAGCATCAGGTGGGTATCCGCACCGATGAACTGGCCGACTTCATCGACAAGGAAGATGAGGCGATGTTCCGGCCCTCGTTTTTTGAGGTATTCCTGGACCCACTTGCAGAAGTTTTCCACGGACAGTGAGAATCTCTCTTCCGCACTATCGATCCATTTTTCGGCGGCCTCGACGCTCTGGCCGGTGGCGCTGCACCATGCACTGATTACCTGATCGTGATTGAACTCGTAGGCGTCCCGTTCTGCCTGCCACTCACTGCCACTGGCCTCTTTGAATGCACTCTTGAATGTTTCCAGTTTCCCCCTTTCATCCAGGTGGCGTTCCATGTGGGCGATGTGCGGGTGCTCGGGGCAATACCCCTCAATCTCATTGAGGACCTTGAGAAAGACGGCCAGGATGGCTTCCCGGCCCGCCTTGGCGACGGCTTTGGCGTCGATATTGAAAAGGATGACATCGGTGTTGGATGCTACGGCTCGCTTGATGTCGCCACGGAGCATGTCGTCCTGCACCTTGCTTTCGAAGAATTCGACCGCTTTCTTCGACTTGCCGCCGTACTGGTGAGCTTCATTCGCGAGCAGGTAAGACAGCATCTTGATGAAGTGCGATTTACCCGACCCGAAGAAGCCAGACACCCAGACCCCGATCTTGCCAGCGACATCGCTGTCTTTGGGATTGTCGATGGCGTCCAGGTAGGCCGAAAAGAAACGGCGAAAGTGATCATCCAATTCTCTGGTGACCACGAACTCATCGAGTTCCTGCCAGACGGTGGATTCATCCAACTGGTCGGCTTTGACTACGCCATTGATGGATCGAAAGATGTCTCGTTTGAACAGGTCTTTGATGTGCATCGCCGTTGTCCCTATGGGATAAGCTGAAAAGCGCGGTAATAGTTATCACTCCTGATCTTGCCGAACAGGCTCAATGCGCGACCGTCATAACTGCCTGGATAGAACATGACCAGCGGGGTCTGCTCCATCACTGAATGCAGGTTGTTCAACAAAGTGTGTGTTCTCATGAGCGGCCAGACACTGCCGACGCCAGAGGCGAGAACGAGATCGGTTTCCTCCGGTTGTACCCGCTCGGCGAACAATGGTGCGAGCTTGTTGGGGTGAAGGATTTTCTCCAAATGCCGAAGCAGAAACTCATCGCCCCTGGTCTTTTGGAGTTCGATGGCCCGATCAAGAAGATTGCGATCCTTGAGATGTTCGATGACGAAGTCGAATAAATTGATGTGTTTAACGGAGAGGCCCGGCTGTTGCCGTGGGATATCATGCTCCATCAAGAAGTCGATGTGCTGCCGAACCCGCAACTCTTCCTCTGACGGGTAATCAAAAATGAAGAAGGCGATCTCGTTACCGAGCCCCTGGCCTTTGAGGAAATCGTCCGACGTGATCCTCGGCAGTATCTGGTTGAGCCGGTCTTCGAAGTTATCTGTCATGTACCCACCCTTATACATCGAAGCACGTATTCTTCGTTGTGTTGTTCGAGGTAGCTCAGCACTGGCTTCACGATATGGACCCGCTGGAGCATACGGGTCCTGGTGCTGTCAATATAGCCCGCCTGGGCCAGGATGGTAAAGACAGAAGATCGCAGCCGCTCAATGGTGGACTCGCTCCACTGCGGCATCTCAGGATCACGACCACGGCACTCGTCGATGTAGTCGCCCCAAAGTGTGAGGGAGAGCGTCTGCTTGAAGGTCGCATACTGGTCACGGACAACGGTATCGAGGAAGTCACCCACGAGGTGGCTCACCTTCACGGCGGCGGCGAGGCATGCATGAGTCGCCTCGACTACTGACCCATCGTGAATGAGCTGCCAGAGGGGCGCTTCGACGGAAGAGAGGCGTCCACGGATGAGGTCCGAGAGCCGCTCGGCGGTTATCGGGCTGCGGGTCTGGAGGACGTTTTCCTCGTACAAAGCAGATCGCCATTCCCTGTCCGAGATATTACGCAGCAAGAGGCCAGCAATGACTCTGCTCTCCTGCACTTTCAAAGCGCCCGCCGTGATGTTCGAATGGTATCGCATGCACACCGCTCGTTGTTGGCTATCCACACTTTGCCCGCGTAGTTACCGGGGCGTAGGCATGTTACCGATCATCAGCCGAGTTTGTAAAGCATGGGTTGGAGGGGGGCTCGGAGCCACAGGTTGAGGCCATCCCGCTGCGACGTTGCAGCATAGAAGCGGTAATTGTCGGAAGCCTTATGGGATCCTGGACACGAGGATTGCTGGTATGGACGAAACTGATTGCATTAGCCAGAATGAACGAGTCAGCAACACGTCCGTTCAAATCAACTTCAAGGCGAACAACGATGAGTATCAGCGTCCAGAGAAGCGCACTGAAGAAAGTTCTTAAACTGTTGTGTAAAAATTTAAAGCGAAACAAAGCGAAGGTCTGCGTCATGACTACTCGCGATGGCAGTTTGAACTTCTGCATTAAGGGCTTTGAAGCGGGAGTTCGTGCTGAGGTGCGGAATTTCTGCTGCTTCCGATCATGGGCGACCACC
>JAQBTI010000379.1 GCA_027624995.1 Chloroflexota bacterium | reverse complement strand
CTGCGGGCCGCAGAGGTGGCTGCCGGGGAGCAGGCCCGCTCCCTCGTAAGTGGGGCGACGGGCCAGAGAGACGCGCTCCAGGCAGACCTTAGGGGGGCCACCGCGGGAGTGGAAACAGCGGCCCGAGACCTCGAGCGAAGCGAGGGCTTGGCCGCGAAGCAGATTGTTTCGCAGCAGAGTTTGGGTGCCGCGATGCTGGCCGTCGAGACCGCTGAAGCCCGGGTCGCCGCGCTAAGAGAAAGAGAGGCGGCCGCAGCCGCCGGAGTCGAGAGCGCCCACGCGGGAGCGAACCTTGCCGCGGCACAGGTGGATGCGGCCAGGGCGGCTGTTCACAGTGCTGAAATCCAACTGGCTCATACTGTACTGACGGCTCCAACCGGGGGGGGGGGGTCGAGGAAGTCGGTGGTCCTAGGACAACTGGTGCAGCCAGGCCAGCCTCTTCTGGCCATCGTCGATCCGGACGCTGTATGGCTGACCGCCAACTTTAAGGAGACTCAGCTCGAGGGTATTCGCCTAGACGCGTCCGTCGACTTCAGTGTCGATGCGTATCCGGACTGCGAGGGGCTCGGCGTGGTCGAAAGCTTCGCCGCAGCGACCGGATCTCAGTTCGCGCTACTTCCTCCCAACAACGCCACGGGGAACTTCACCAAGGTTTGAAGTGACCCCCGAAGTTGATCCAAAAGTTATGGGACTTCCGAGGTACTTTTAGGAGCGAGATCCTCCCCGCTCCGTGAATGAATACCCATAAACTCCTCGGGAGTCAGAAAACCCAAGGAACTGTGGGGACGAACTTCGTTGTAGTCAGCTCTCCATTGCTCGATGGATCGTCTAGCGTCCGGGATCGAGAGGAACCAGTGCAGGTTCAAGCACTCGCCTCTGAGTGTCCCATTGAAGCTCTCGATGAATCCGTTCTGGACCGGTTTACCCGGCTGGATGAAGTCGAGCTTCACACCTCGAGCGTAGGCCCAGGAATCGAACGCACGGCTGCGGAATTCGGAGCCGTTGTCCGTGATGATCACCTCGGGCAAGCTTCTGGATTCCTTGAGTCGCTCCATCACCTCGATCACCCCGGTAGCCGGGATCGAATGGGCGACGTGAATTGCCAGACACTCTCGACTGAACTCGTCCATGATGGTCAGGCACCGAAATCGTCGGCCGTTGCTCAGCGTGTCGGAGACGAAGTCCATGCTCCACCGCACGTTCGGACTGCTCAATGCGTCGCGGATCGGTCGAGGGGCTTGGCTCCTACGCTTCTTTTCCTTCGAGCGTACCGCGAGCCCTTCCTCCCGGTAGAGTCGCTGAACCCGTTTCCGGTTCACCAGCCGACCCTCACGTCGAAGCATCACGTGGATCATTCGGTAGCCCCAGCGCGGCCGCTCCTGCGCCAACTCCACGATGCGAGCTCGTAGAACTTCCTGGGGGTCGAGAATACTCCGATATCGCATCGTCGAGCGCGGAAACCCCGTGTACCGGATCGCTCGTCGCTCTGAAACCCCTCGCACGGCTTGCACCTGCTCGACGACCTGGCGCCGTTCCCGGGCCGTCAAGATCTGTTTCCCAATAAGTCCTTCAGAATCTGAAGATTCAACGCCTGGTCGGCCACGATCCGCTTCAGCCGGACATTTTCCTCCTCGACCTGCTTCAGGCGTCTGGCCTCGTTCACGTCCATATCCCCGTACTTCGCGCGCCATCGGTAGTACGTCGTCTCCGCGATCCCGTGCCTGCGGCACACCTCGCGAATCGTTGCCCCTGCTTCCACTTCCCGCAGGATCCCGATGATCTGCTCTTCCCGAAACCGTCTCTTTCGCATGACTCCTCCAGTTCAAGGAGTCCCACAATAAGTGGATCAGGTATCGGGGGTCACTTCAGCGCTGATGCCTCGAAGCCTTGCGATGGCCGTGATGATGCCTATCTCCGGGCGTTTCTACAACACGGCTGGCCCCCGCTTGTTAACCGGAACCGGGCTGTTGGTCAGCGCTTATTCCTTTTTGGCCCTCTCTAGGTTGAGCTTGGACACCGGGTACTGGGACATCTTTTGGCCTCAGGTTTGGCAAGGTTTTGGGTTCAGCCTGATTTTCATCTCCCTCACGACTGCTGCCCTATCAAACATCCCTCGGCCCAAAATGACCTCAGCGAGCGGCTTGTATAACGTCACCCGTCAGGTTTTTGGCAGTATAGGAATCGCGATCTCAGCGTCGCAGCTAACCGAGGGGACTGCCACATACCGGGCCGTGTTGAGCGAGCATGTCACCGCTTTCGATGCACCTACA
This sequence comes from Chloroflexota bacterium, assembly GCA_027624995.1. Lineage (GTDB taxonomy): Bacteria > Chloroflexota > Dehalococcoidia > Lucifugimonadales > CATQGZ01 > CATQGZ01. The sequence goes on along the minus strand of JAQBTI010000379.1, from coordinate 687 downwards.
CGCACCTGGCTTGGGATGGTTACCCAAGGGATGGCGGGCTCCGGCGCCGACCCGCTCGCGGCCCGGCAGCAGGCGCTCAGCCTACTCGATCTCAACATTCTTGGCCAGGCATCGGTGATGGCCTACAACCGTGTGTTCGTACTCGTTGCGGGTCTATTCCTGCTGGTTTCTCCTCTGGCGCTACTTCTTGGAACGGGTCAGGGCGGGTCCGAAGTGAAAATATCAGTTGAGTAAAAGAGCCTACCCTGGACATGGACCCAGGGAGTTGCCCCGGCGGGCTTCAACAGACGCAAGCCGGAGAGCGATCACAACGGGATGAATGAATTTTATCAACTGTCCGCGAACAACCTGCAGGGTCAAGCCACGACCATGCGGAGTCATGCAGGCAAGGTGTGTGGTTAAGCCTAGACCCGCACGATTTCCGTGAGCATGATCTCGAACACGAGGACCGAATTCGCTGGAATCCCACCCACCTTTTTCGATCCGTAGCCCAGGTCGGCCGGGAGTACGATGGTCCTGGTTCCTCCTATCCGCATGCCGACTATGCCCTCGGTGAAGCCCGGAATCAGACCCATGACACCGAGCAAGGCGACGAGCTCATTGCTATCAAACTGCTCGCCGTCCACCAGCCACCCCATGTACGTCACCGTCGCCTGATCTCCGAGGGCCGCGGGCTCCTCCCCGGTC
>JAQBTI010000378.1 GCA_027624995.1 Chloroflexota bacterium | reverse complement strand
AGATCTACGTCAAGGAAAAGGCTGTCTTGGTGCGCCAGCACCAACGAGCCTATGAGGCGCTGCCGAAGGAACTGGCAAAGGAGGACACAGCCACCAAAGCCCGTGCCTGGATGTGCCAAAACTTCTACGACGTACGCACTTTTGGCGCGGTCATGAGCCTGAAGGAATTCAACTGCGGGCAGGTCCGAGGACCGGTGCAACTGGCCTTCGCCGAAAGCCAGGACGCCATCGTGCCCCTGGCTATTTCCATCACCCGCATGGCCGTGGCGACGGAACTGGAGGCGGCGAAACAGGGCGGCGGCAACCGCACCATGGGCCGTAAGAGTATCGTGCCCTACGGTCTGTATCGCGCCCACGGCTTCATCTCAGCGCACTTGGCCGAGCAGACGGGCTTTACGGAAGACGATCTTAGACTGTTCTGGGAAGCGCTGCAGAACATGTTCGACCATGACCGCTCGGCGGCTCGGGGACAAATGGCGCCGCAGAAGTTGGTGGTGTTCCGGCACGACAGTAAGCTCGGCAACGCTCCAGCCCACAAGCTCTTTGAGCGGGTACAGGTGCAACGCCGCGACCCCAGCCGCCCGCCACGGAGTGTTGCGGATTACAAGGTGACCGTGAATAAAGAAGAATTGCCCGAGGGGATTACCGTCGACTGCCGGATCTGAGGTCGCAATGTACACCGAGGAAGAGTTGCTGCCCTTATCGGGGCTGCAGCACTTGGCGTTCTGCGAGCGACAGTGGGCGCTAATACACCTGGAGGGACAGTGGGCGGAGAATCGACTCACCGCCGAGGGGCGCGCGCTCCACGAGGGCGGCCGCGAGGCCAGGGGCGATTTGATCACCAGTCGCAGCCTCCCGCTGCGTAGCCTGCGGCTGGGGCTTAGCGGCAGGGCGGACGTCGTGGAATGGCACCGCGAGGCCGCACATGAGCGGGGGACTCTAGGAGCGACTCGCCTGCCCGGAAGGCAGGGCTGGTGGCGACCGGTGCCCGTGGAATACAAGCGGGGCCGGCCCAAGCCCCAGCGAATAGACGAGGTGCAGCTCTGTGCCCAAGCCGTGTGTTTGGAGGAGATGCTAGGGCTTCGCATCGAAGCCGGCTCGTTGTTCTACGGTCAGCCGCGCCGGCGCACTCACGTGGCCCTCGATGACTCTCTGCGGCGAGAGACGGAAACCCTGGCGGACCGTATGCATGCCTTGTTCCGCGCAGGGCGCACACCCACGGTCCGTCGCGAGCCCAAGTGTCGCAATTGTTCCTTGTTTGAACAGTGCCGCCCAGACGTCACGGGGCGCGGGTCGGTGGCTCAGTACCTAGAGCAGACAGTCTTCGCTCCAGAAGCGGCCGAGGCGTCACATGAGGCAACTGCTGAACACGCTCTACGTGACGAGTGAAGGCGCCTACCTCGCCAAGCAAGGAGACACGGTGATGGTGCGCCTGGACGGCCAGGTCAAGCTGCAGGTACCAATCCACACACTTGGGGGCATCGTCTGTTTCAGCTCCGTCGGTTGTAGTCCGGCCCTGTTGGGTTTGTGTGCGGAACGGGGCGTGGCGCTTTCGTTCTTTACCAATCGGGGTCGCTTCCTGGCACGGGTTACGGGCGCAGTCTCTGGCAACGTGTTGCTACGGCGGGAGCAATATCGGGGGGCCGACGATGCTACGTTCGCGGCTGACATTGCACGCAGCCTAGTCGCCGGGAAGGTCGCAAACAGTCGCCACGTGCTGCTGCGGGCTTTGCGCGATCATCCACAGGCGGAAGGCATGCAGCGTGTGACCTCAGCAGCGAATCGGCTGGCCCGCGTCCAGCGCCGCCTCGGTGAACCGACTTCAGTGGAGTCCGTGCGCGGCATGGAGGGCGAAGCGGGCCGCAACTATTTCGGCGTGTTCGACCATCTGATCGTGGCACAGAAGAAAGACTTTTTCTTCGAGCGGCGCAGCCGGCGTCCCCCGATGGACGCGGTGAACGCCCTGCTGTCCTTTCTCTATACGTTACTGCGCCACGACGTGGCGGCTGCCCTGGAAGGCGTGGGGCTGGATCCCGGTGTCGGCTTTCTACATCGCGATCGCCCCGGTCGACCGGGACTGGCCTTGGACTTGATGGAAGAACTACGGCCCGCAATCGCAGACAGGCTTGCCCTCAACCTAATCAATCGGAAGCAAGTGACGGCGACCGGGTTTACGGTCAGCGAAAGCGGCGGCGTGGCCATGGACGACGCAACCCGAAAGGCAGTGCTCGTAGCGTACCAGAAACGCAAGCAGGAGGAGATCCAGCATCCGTTCCTGAAAGAGCGGATCGAGATTGGCCTGCTGCCTCATGCCCAGGCTCTCTTGTTGGCGCGTCATCTGAGAGGCGATCTAGATGGGTATCCACCGATGATCTGGCGATGACGCTGTGGAGCTTGACAGGAGGACAGGCCTGAGGGGTGACCTACGATGATGGTGCTCGTGACGTACGATGTGGCGACCGACCATGAGTTTGGCGCTCGCCGCTTGCGGCGCGTGGCCAAGGTTTGCCGCGACTATGGCCAACGCGTGCAGCACTCGGTATTCGAGTGCCTCGTGGACCCTGCCCAGTGGGTCGTCATGCGCCGGGCGTTGGTGGGCGAGATTGACCCAAGTGCGGATAGCCTGCGCTTCTATTTCCTAGGCAGCCGCTGGAAACGTCGGGTCGAGCACATTGGTGCCAAAGCCGGGTACGATCCACAAGGTCCACTCGTCATTTGAAGCCGTCCGCGAACCGCAACCGTACAGGATTATGCCAGGGGGTTCGCGGGGGCCGCAAGACTAACGAGTTCAGGTAGTTAGCATGTCCCGGCGACGTTTGGCCATAGGTCGGGGCAGGCGATGTCTATGGTTCGCGTTTTCGACTCGTAAATCTTTGCAGAATCAGGCACACGGGTGCCTGCGGTCGCCCCCCGCGGGGGGGCGTGGATTGAAACTTTTTTCGACGCACGATAACCTGGC
>JAQBTI010000377.1 GCA_027624995.1 Chloroflexota bacterium | reverse complement strand
CCCTTGATGTGGTAGACCTCCCAGCCGGAGAAATGGGGTCCGCTCACATCCCATTTCTCGCGCTTACCGTCCGACGTCAGAATAAATGCGCCCTTCCGTGTTCCTACCAGTACGCGTACGCCTGCCATTGTTACTCTCCTTCATTAACATAGTCCATCGACCGGAGTACCCCGAACAGTCCCCGCATGTGGAGAAGTCGATCAGAGTTTCCACCAACGGAGTGTAGAAGCACTCATGTTCAAGTGTCAAGGCGGACGCGGCGCAATTTTCAATTAGTTCAACACCGCGGTTTGAGTGCGTGCGTTCTGGTGGAATGTCATGTCAACAGTAGTGGTGTATCATGTCGGCTAATTCCCCGATAACTTCAAAGGAGGCGTAAATGTCATCCACAGAGATAGCCGATCGTCTGCACCAGGAGTCCATCATCATCGACGGCCTGAACGTGAGCAACTGGGACAGCGACGCCGTGTTCCGGGACCTCCAACTGGGCGGGGTAACTGCAATAAACGCGACGGTCGCCACCTGGGAGAACCTCCGCGAGACTCTCGATCACACCACAGCATGGTACCGTCGGCTGCGGGAGCGCGCGGACGCGACAACGCTGATCGAGACCGTGGACGACATCGTCGCGGCGAAACGAAGCGGGAAAGTGGGGATCATCCTGGGGTGGCAAAACGCCTCGCCTATCGAGAACGACCTTGACAGGCTGGACCTGTTCCACAGGCTGGGCGTGCGCATCGTGCAGGTGACCTACCACGAGCGGAACTTGCTGGGGAACGGCTGCTACGAGCGAGTTGACGACGGCCTGAGCAACTTCGGCCTTGACGCCGTCAGGGAGATGAACCGCCTCGGCATCGTCATCGACCTTTCCCATGTCGGAGAGCGCACGACATTGGAAACCATCGACGTCTCGTCGCAACCCGTCGCCGTCACGCACGCCAACGTGAAGTCGTACCACGACATGAAGCGCAACAAAGCCGACGAGGCGGTGCGGAAGCTGGCAGAATGCATCCGGTCCATGATGCGCGGCAACCTGAAGGGTACGTTGGACGACTACCTGGACAGCATTGACCACCTGGTCCAGATGGTGGGAGTCGATCACGTTGCAGTGGGCACCGACCACACGCAGGACCAACCGCCGGAGTTCTGGCGCTACATAGCCTCGCAGCAGGGAACCCGCTTTCCGTCGACATTCGTGAGCGCAGACACCGACTACAGCAAGGTAGACCTGTACCCGGATGGACTGAAAACCCCGGCGGGGTTTCCCAACCTGACGGCAGCGCTACTGGAACGCGGCTACTCCGAGGAGGACACCGCGAAGATCATTGGCGGCAACTGGCTGCGGCTGTTCAGAGAGGTGTGGGGAAGGTGAGGACTGGAGCGGGAGACGAGATTCGAACTCGCGACCTCCTGCTTGGAATGCAGGAGCTCTGCCACTGAGCTACTCCCGCTCACTGTAATAACTATACCAATTGTCCCCTATTTCCACAACGTGTACCATTGGTTCCGGAACAGGCCTGATACACTGGACCACATACGTTTCGGAGGACCGAATGCGGTACATGCTTCTGATTCACTACGACGAAACCCAAATGGCGAACCGCCTGGCAGATGAACAGGCGAAGGTGTTCCAGGCCTACCAGGATTTCACCATGGAGCTCCAGGAAGCGGGCGTGATGCTGGCCGGAGACGCCCTTCACCCCACGACCACCGCGAAGACCGCGAGAATCGTCAACGGGAATCCCATGACGACGGATGGCCCATTCGCAGAAACCAAGGAACAACTGGGCGGGTTCTATATGATCGACGTCTCCACCGAAGCAGAGGCCCTCCGGTGGGCCCTGAAGATCCCCGATGCGGCCGGCGGTTCGATAGAGGTGCGCCCGGTGCTGGAGCTGAACTATCCCCGCGTGGACGGCTGGACTCCGCCGTCCAACGCTCCGGGTGGGAAAATTCCCGCCCGATGAGTGTCGATTTCACGTCATCCCATTCGTCGTACCAGTGAGGCCCTTCTGAGGGGCCCATTATACACCACACCCTGCGGAGGTTTTTTCGATATGAAGTATGCGTGCTTGATTTACTCGGATGAAAGCGGGATGGCAACGGCCACTCAAGAGCAGATGCAGGAGGTCATGGGGGCCTATTGGAAGTTCGAGGAGGAGATCGGGAAGGCCGGTGTCAAGCTCGGCGGCGAAGCATTGCAGCCGACCATGACTGCGACGACAGTTCAGGTCAAGAACGGGAAGACCCTCACGTCAGACGGCCCGTTCGCCGAGACCAAGGAGCAGCTTGGCGGCTTCTATCTCATCGAGGCGAAAGACCTCGACGAAGCGATCTCGTGGGCAGCGAAGATCCCCGGCGCGTGGCTCGGCGGCAGAATCGAGGTCCGGCCCGTGATCGATTTCTCCAACATGCAGCCGCCGCAGTAATACCCGTTCGGTTAGACTGCGCCGTCAATTCCTAGCAGGTAATCCCGCATGGGCGACCGGCCGGTCGCTCATGCAACATACGGCGCAGTCTAACCCAATTAATATCACCCCAATCCTGTGTTAATCCTGTATATCCTGTCAATTACTCCCAATCCCGTGATTCCTGTCAACTACTCCCAATCCTGAGAATCCTGTCCACTCTCCCACTGCCCGCCATGTCTGACACTCGGCAAGCGATAGAATCCATATTCCGGGAAGAGTCCGGGCGGATTGTTGCGTCGCTCATTCGGGTTCTGGGCGACTTCGACATTGCGGAGGAGGCGATGCAGGAGGCCCTTATCACCGCGTTGGAGCGATGGCCCACCGACGGCGTGCCGGACAATCCAGGAGCATGGATTACGACCACAGCCCGGCGCAAGGCCGTTGATCGGCTCCGTCGGGAGAAGGTGCGGAGGGAGAAGTATCTGGCCGTTGCGCAGGAAGCCGCCCCCTATACCGATGAGGACGAAATGCTGGACGACTTCGACGCAAGC
>JAQBTI010000376.1 GCA_027624995.1 Chloroflexota bacterium | reverse complement strand
GCTCGGCCCTTTCCAGAGCGGCGGACGGCCTCAACGTGAAGCTGTCGGCCATCGAATCGGAGTTGATACAGACTGCGGTAAGCGGAAGGGTCGACGACCTGGCCTACCCAGCGCGGATGAACGCCAAGCTGTCGGCACTGGCTATGGTCGTGGCCACGGCGGATGGGCGGCCGACGACGCAATCGTACGATGTGTTCGACGAGCTGTCGGCACGGGTCGAAGGACGGCTAGGGATGCTGCAAGAGGTCGTCGCAAGCGATCTGCCCGCGTTCACGAGCCTCGTGGAGGAGCTTGGGATTCCCGCCGTAGGCTCAGCCTGACGGCTGGGAGCGCTGGAGGTCCTGTAGCCTGTGTCGCCTGCTTTCCGTGACATAGAGCCCGGCCTACCTTCTCTGGCGTTATCCCCCGACCAGCTCGGGTCTGCAGGCGTTCATGGTCGCAAGAACATGCTCGACTCCCGGTCTCGCAGCCACAACTCGCACGATCGCGGTGTCCAGGCCCTTTGAAAGACGCCGGAAGGCCTCTGCGGCACCGCTGGCCGGGCCCGTAGTAGCCAACCTGGTCCAGCCGCTCGACGGGGAAGGCATCCGCCATCTCATCGGCCGACGCGCCACGGTCTCGCATTCCATCGAGCCGGGACAGAGTGTCCGCGAAGCCCATGCGTTCGAAATGGGCCCGGTAGCCGAGCGAGCGCCCGGCGGCCGTGGCCCCTTTAGGTCCCATTGCGTAGCCCATAGTCGCCTTGGCGAAGGCTCATCTCGCGGCGTCGGCATCTTCGTCCACACAGACACGGATGTATTCAGCCATCTTCACCACGGCAGGATCGCGCCCGGCGGTTTCGGCCCCTTCAGCTATTCTCTCTCGGCTCCAGGCAATCTGTTCCGAGGTGCACCAGTTCAGGGCAGCGCCATCGGCCGATTCTCCACTGAGGCGTAGCATCCTGGGTCCGAGGGCGCCGAGGTAGACTGGCGTTGACGGGGCTGGACGAATGCCCAGCTTGACCTCGTGCAGATTCACAGACTGTCCTTGATAGGTCACCGTCTCACCGGCAACGAGAGCCCGCACAGTGACCAGGTAATCGCGCATGACCTCCAGCGAGGACACCTTGGGAAGACCGTACGAGCGTCGTCCCGAAGGACGGTAGATACCGCCCGATCCTATGCCGAGGATGAACCTCCCGCCGGTAATTGCGCTGACGGTGCCGGCGCTCATGGCCAGGCCCATGGGCGTACGGAGCGCGACGGGCGATACCGATATTCCGGTTGTCAGGCCTTGGGGAACGACATCGCGGCTGGCCGCCCACCGTTGCGCGCAGATCTGGAAAGAGTCGTAGCCCGCCCCTTCGGGGGTCCACAAGCTCGTGTAGCCGAGTTCTGCCGCCGCCCGCGAGAGCGCCGCCTCCTCTTCGAATGAGAGTCCAAGGCTGGCATCCAGGCCAACGCCTATTTCCATATGTCCCCCTCCTGTGCTCCATTTCAAGTCTCACACCTCAGTGTCGCATCTTCGTTGACAGTTTACATTCATCACGAGGACCTCAATTGGGTCCTCACGACTCCCATAGACTTCGCAATCGGGCGGCAACCAAGCGTCCGATCAGCGTGCGGGTCTTGCCGGTGCCAGCCCCGGCGATTATCAGTAGCGGACCTGACCCGTGATTGACCGCCTGGAGTTGGTCCGGGTTCAGCTCCAACTGGGACCGGCTTGTTTCAATGCTCATTCGTAGGGCCTTTGACGTCGACAGACTGGCCCACAGAATAGAACACGTGTGCTGGCAGGTCAATGTCGTAAACCCGGGAGCGATCTGAAACAGTCTGCCCGGCCGCTGGATTAGGAAGGCCCCAACCGTGTCGCGAGGTGGGTCACAACATTTGACACCGTAACGGACCCAAGAGTAGATTCGCGGCGACCTACTACACACTCGGGCTACGACTGATTCCGCCGAGCACCCAAACGGATCGAGGTGGGCATGCGCGAGAAACAAGACTCCGGACTAGACGGGTAGAACCTTGCCCAGAAGCTACCGTCGAATCGGAGGCCGGCCAGGCACAAGGATCTTCTACGGGTGGTGGATGGTAGCCGCTGGCGCCGTCACCCAGGCCTATGTCGGCGGCACGTTCTGGCAGGGATTCGGCGCATTCTTCGATCCCATCGTGGCCCACTTCGGATGGAGTCGAGCGGCCACGGCCGGGGCTCTGTCGCTTCAACGACTCGAAGCAGGCTTGATTTCCCCTTTTGTGGGGATCTTCATCAACAGGTACGGGCCTCGACGAGTCATCCTGTGCGGGGTCCTTGTCTCGGGCCTCGGCTTCGTGTTCTTGAGCCAGACTCATTCTCTGTGGCAGTTCTACGTAGCGATGAGCGTGATCGGCATTGGGCTTGAGTTCGGAAGCTTCTTCGCCATCGGCATTACGGTCGCCAACTGGTTCGTCGTGAAGAGGGCAATGGCGATGAGCCTGTTCACGGCGGGAACCGGACTTGGTGGACTCCTGGTGCCAGTGGTCGTCGCGCTGATCGCACTAACGGATTGGAGAATGGGCCTGCTGGTCGTTGGCGTAGGCTTTTGGGTCATAGGCATTCCGGTAGCCCTGATCATGAGGAGTCGCCCCGAAGAATACGGCCTGCTTCCGGATGGTGGTGCAGCAGACGCCGACGTCCCCTCTAGTGGCGATGGAACCGGGAGACAAGAGGATGCAGTCCCGGTCACCTCCGTAAGGTCCCTATCTGCATCCGGCGAGCCGAGCTTCACGCTTAGGCAGGCGCTCGTTACACGTTCCTTCTGGCAGCTATCGTTGGCACTCGGTGTGACCCAGCTAACCATGTCTGCGTCGGTCCACCACATACCCGCACTGGCCGACTTCGGCGTGAGCCGGGCGACCGCGGGACTGGTAATTATGGGCGTCTCTATGGTGTCTCTGGCGAGCCGGCTAGGCACCGCCCTGGTCGGTGACCGGCTGGACAAGAG
>JAQBTI010000375.1 GCA_027624995.1 Chloroflexota bacterium | reverse complement strand
AAATGGAGATAGCATCCAGATCGTCGTCAGGTGGGTTGCCGCGTCGTGATAAGGCGCCGGAATATGTCCGGCGTTCTTCTGGTTGAACGGCCAGTCGGAGTGCCATCCGCCCCGTGGATTCCCAGGGTTGTTGATTATCGCCGTCGTAAATGATATTCGCACGTGCGGCCCCAAGAACGCCTCGGCGACACCGAGAATCCGCTCGTCCGAGAAGTATGGCGCCAGACTCTGGTCCTTCCCGATCAGGCCAGTCTCCGCATCCACTCCCGGTACTTCGGCCATACTCGCGCTCGAGTCGCTGGTCGCCTGAACGCTTTCGCGCACAACCCCTACCTTTTCGGGTGGGATAACTCCATGCTCGACGTGGTAGCCGTCTATGCGGAGATGCAGCAGTGTTTCCTCGATCGACATGACTTCTCCTTTATTACTCGTATTACTCGGCCGCCAGAGCTTCTCCGATGGCGCCGACCAGTCCGTCTATGTGCTCGATCTCCATGGGTACGCATAGACAGATTCCCAGTCCGGCTGCCATGACATATCCCCTGAGGAGGACCTCCATTCGGATCAGCTCGAATATCTCCCGGTCGGTCTCGATCAGGCTGCGATAGTCCTGTACCGGCCGCTCACCGAAGTCGAAACTTACTATAGACCCGATTCCTCGAACGTTGGCCCGAACACCGGCGTCGCCAAGCACCCTTTCCAATCCGGAGATCAGGCGCTTCCTGAGGACGTCGAAGTGCCTGTACACGTCGGGGGTCAGCGCTCGGAGAGTGGCCAGGCCGGCGGCCAGCGTGATGTGGTTGCCGGAAAAGGTACCGCTCTGGTTCAGCGTCGCGCCGGTACTGTTGTCCAGCATGTCCATCAGCTCCGCCTTACCCGCCAACACACCGCCTGGCAGGCCGCCGCTCATGATCTTGGCGAAAAGCGTGAGATCCGGCTCGACGCCGACATGTCCCTGGTACCCGCTATAGCCCGCCCGGAAGCTCACCACCTCGTCCATAACCATCACCATACCGAGCTCGCGGGTGAGGTCGCGAAGGAACAGAGCAAAGCTGGGATCGAGGTCGTAAATTCCGGCCTTGGCGTCGAAGAATACGGCCGCGACCTCGTCCTTCTGCTCACGTAGAATCAACTCGACCGACTCGCGCTGACCATAGGGAAGGATGACAACGTTGTCTTCCGAGCCTCGCGCCATTCCTGGCCACGAAGCGACTGCGGTCGGCGAGTCGGCAGGACCAGCCCGAGCGATATCGGGCGCTGTACTGATCTCAAGCGCGTCGTGACTGCCGTGGTACGCCCCTTCGAACTTAGCGATCTTCGGCCTGCCCGTGAACGCGCGAACCATCCTCGTAGCGTGAAGGGACGATTCCGTGCCCGAGCCGGTGAACCGCACCTTCTCGATGGAGGGGAATCGGTTCACGATCTCTTCGGCCATCTCCGCTTCCAGCGTACTGGGTGCGCCGAATCCGAGTCCCTGCGCGACGGCCTTATTGACGGCCTCAATGACGGTCGGGGGACTATGGCCCAGGACCATGGCTGTATGGTGATTCGTGAAATCCACGTACTTGTGTCCGTCCAAGTCCCACACGTAACAGTCCTCGGCCCGCTCCACATAGATTGGATGAGGGGCCATCCAATAGGCTCCTTTGATCACGCCGCCCGGCATCGTCGCCGTTCCGCGCTCCCACTGCGCGCGCGACTTAGGCGTTGCCAGACGGATCTCCTCTTCGAGGATCTCTCTCGACCTTGGCATCATTTGGCCTTTCTAAACGTTTAGCGCGAGTAGCTTTTCAGTTCCTGTCTAGGCGTCATTTGACCCGAGTAGGCTTAGGGCGTTTAATCCCAGCACTTTGATCTTCGCCTCATCGGTGATATCTGCCGTAACGACCCGGCCCACCTGGAGACGGGCGTCCATCAGTGGCATGTCGGAGCCGTACAAAACACGGTCTTCGCCTGCTCCGTTCACGAGAAGCTCGATGGTATCGTGTTCGGCCATCGACGTGCAGGTCTCCAGGTAGATGTTCGGACAGGCCCGGGCGGCGGCGATAGCCATCTCCTGCCCGGGCCGTGCGTTGCCGGAGTGAGCCAGCACCCAATTCACCTTTTCGTACTGCTGTGCGAGCGCGATGAAACGGTCCGGACGGGTAAGCTCGTTATCGCCAGCCGTCGGTCCTCTCGACGGCATGTAGGACGAGTGGCTCATGATCACCAGGCCGCGCTCGTCTGCCCACTCGAATATCGGCGCGTAGTCGGGGTCGTCAATTGGCTTGCCCAAATAGTCCGGGTAGACCTTGAGGAATTTAAAGCCCAGGACATCGAAGCAGCGTTTCAATTCCGACATCGCCTCATCGAGATACCTCGGTGTGACGTAGGCTACGCCGATGAAGCGGTCCGGTCGCTCTGCCACGACGCGGGCAACCAGATCGTTGCCCCGCCGTGCATCGCCGAAGTTGATGCAGTTCACGCAGGACTTGTCGACCCCGGCCGCATCCATGATCCGTACGTAGTCGGCCGGGTCGTCGTCCATGCCATATCTGCCCCACCGTCCCAGGTGGCAGTGAAAGTCGATTACGGGAGTTTCCAACAGTTACCCCTGATAGAGCAAACGCTCCAGATTGCCGGCGCAGACCGCCTTGAGCGTCGCGTGGTCCAGACCGGACCGCTCTAGGCTGTAGAGCTGAGCGGCCATCGGCGAGTCCGGGAATCTCGATCCGAATAGCACTCGCTCCGATCCCACCGTATCGATCAGCTTCGTGATTCCGTCAGGTATGACGAATCGCGAGACTTCTATGTGAACGTTGGGAAGACTTCTCACCATAGGCATCACCCACGGTACATGCACGTAGTGGACATCCGAGAGCACGACGTTGACATGAGGATGCCCTCGCAGAGTGTCGTGGACCTCGCCCGGCTCGATATCGGAAGCGGGAAGCCACAGAGGCATGCCTTCGGAGGCAAGCCTC
>JAQBTI010000374.1 GCA_027624995.1 Chloroflexota bacterium | reverse complement strand
ATGCTGTTGTTGGACGGCCCGAGCTCACTCCCCAATGAAGTAGTCTGAGTCAATCTTCTTAACCTCATAGGATCGGGACATGGACACGCCGACGTTTTGGTCGATCATGTGCTTTGCGAGCGCCGCACCGTCGATGAGCGCCATCTTGCTGTCGAGTCGCGACGCAAACTCGAGAGCGTCTGCGGAGAAGGCCGATGTCGTGATGAATACGCCCTTGCGGGCGCGATGTCCCTGAAGCGCCCCAGCGAACTTCTGAATCTCGGGACGACCCACGGTGGAGTCCCAGCGCTTTGCCTGGATGTAGATCACGTCCAGGCCGAGGCGATCTTCCTTGATTATCCCGTCAATCCCTCCATCACCGCTCCTGCCCACGGCCTGTCCGGCATCGCGAAGCGTGCCGCCGTAACCCATCCGAACAAGGAGCTCAACCACGAGCCGTTCGAAGAAGGACGGGGAGGCAGCCTTCACCTGCTCAAGGACTTCGGCTTCGAGATCGAGTCGAAGACGCCCGTATGCCGCATCAAGGGCCTCCTCGGGCGTAGCATCGCCCGAAGTGCTGACTGGCACGTCGACTTCATCCGGCCGCTCATGGCGGAGTTCCCGGAAGGCCACGAACTCGGGGAACTGCTCCAAGTACTGCACGTCAATGCGCTCGGGCTTCGAGGCAAGAGTCGATTGCCCACGATCGGTAATGCGGAAGTACCCGCGACGAGTCGACGCAATCAGGCCCGCCTTCTTCAGGTAGGTCCGGGCCCAGCCTGCCCGGTTCCTAATGACCGTCTGCTGGCCGCTCCCGAGCAACTGTTGGCGCTCCTCGGTCGAGAGATTGAACTCGGCGGCCAGAGACTCCACGACTTCGCCGATGCTGTGCTCCTTCCCATCCTTGAGGAATCGCAGAAGCGGGAGCATGACCGTCTGGTAGTCGGGTATCGCCATCAGGATCTCCTACTCATGCGCCTTGTTAGACTGCCGCGCGCGATCCATAGTCTTCCCTTCAGCGTCAATGAGACCAAAGGTTTGAAGATATGGGAGGACATTCGCTCGTGCAGACTGCTCCTGCATGTTGAGGGCGGACGCGACATAGGTTGCCGTGACGACCCCCGGTATACTCTGTTTGAAGCGTCGCCTAAGACTCCACCAATGCCCAAGTGGAATCATAGGGAACGCAGTCTTCTTTTCAGCCATCAGTTACTCCTTCCTATGCTTGTCTTTGAAATCTAACAGTTTCTTTTATGCAGACTGTGGTGCAGGAGCAGTCTGGCACCGTCAGCTCGGTGCGTCAACAGCGGGACAATGTCGTCATAAATCGGTCATCCCTTTGGACAGCAAGCGGTATTTACGGGTTGTGTCATCTAGCATACTATTAGACCGCGCCAACTGTATTGGACTGGATGAGTTATTGGGATAGACGACGTATCGCAGCTTACTCAAGAAGGGCTGATACAGACTGATGTAATTGTCAGCCCCATCATACTGACAAAAGGCCTGGAGTTCGACGGCGTCATCGTCGCCGATGCAGGCAAGCACAACTTCCACGAGTCGGCGTTCGACCGTACGCTGCTGTACCTTGCTTGCACGCGCGCTCGACACCACTTGGAGATTCACTGGTACGGCGCCCGCTCGCCAATCGTGCCGGACGTTGCGCGGCTGACGCTGTAGGTGGCAGGAATGGTCTGCCAGCGGTAGGTTTGGATCACGCCTCCCCCGTTGAGTAGCCGCTTTAGACCCCTCGCTTCGCTCGGGGTGACATGGGGTGGGCTCGGGGTGACAGGAGAGGGCTGAGGTGGCAGCTCTGGGAGGGCTGGTTTCAAACCCGCCCCCTACGTTGTCGTTGCAGTCCATACACCGAACAAAAGGAGCCGGAATGAGCAAGTTCAGGGAGTCGAGGGATAGGGGGAGTGCGTACCTCTTATCCCAGGTCAAGCCGGATGGGTTCGTCGGGGACCCATCGCAGGGGGTCGCCGATTATTACAAGCCGCTGTGGGCACTCCAGTCATGTGGCGAGACGAAGGCGGCTAACCGGCTTTGCGATTGGATCCGGAAAAACGGCATCACGCCGGAGGGAGACTTCGGACCGCGTCCGGACTTTTTCAGGGGGTCGGTCCACCTCTACCCGAACGCCTGGACGGTGGTCGCGGCCCAACGCCTCGGGCAGTTCGACATCGCGCGGCGGGGGATGGATTTCATCGCGCGGCAGTGGGACTCGGAGAGCGGCGGTTTCTACGGCGACCTCGATTCCCACACGGCTTCGACGCAGCAGGAGACGATGGTGACGTCGCTCTGCGGGCAGGCGGCGATCTATACCGGGCGGATGGAGATCGCCGAGGGCGTCGGCAGGTGGGCGAGGACGGTGTTCGAGGCGCAACCTGATTTTCCGGCGCGGCTCTACACGACCTACACCCGGTCCGGTGGCCTGGTGACCGATTTCCCGGCCGGCGAAGAAGTCGGTCACGTCGTGGTCGCCAGCGTGGCCAGGGACCAGGCGTTCTTCCAGCCGGGCGTGATCGGCGCGTTCCTCTCACGGTTGTACCAGGCTACGGGCAATGCCGAGTGGCTGGACCTGGCGAAGGAGTACATGCACTTCGCCGAGGGCGCTAACGACTACCTGTTCCGCATCGTGCGGGCTGGCAAGGTGGGGTGGGCGGCCTCGCTCCTGTATACGCTGTCCGGCGAGTCGAGGTGGCGCGACATGGCGATCCGTGTCGGCAATAACCTCATTGACCTTCAATTCCCGGACGGCTTCTGGTCCGGCGTCGGCGGCGCTCAGCCGAGTATCGACTCGACCGCCGAGCGGGTCGCGTGGATGGACGAGATATACCAGGCTGTGGGCTAGGGACGGGCGGGGGAAGCCATCGGCCGTCTCGAGTTGCTTGCTGTCCCGTCGCGAAATCGGCAGCTTTAGACCCCTCGCTTCGCTCGGGGTGACATGACGTATGCCCGGGGTGACATGATGTATGCACAGGGTGGGCGGG
>JAQBTI010000373.1 GCA_027624995.1 Chloroflexota bacterium | reverse complement strand
AACCCCTTGCTTGATAATAAGCGCACCTCGTTGGTGATGGGTTTTGTTTGACCGCAACCATCTTAGCCCGCTTCACAGCGGGCGCCAACGAGGTCTTACTTTATCTTTGATGGTGGATCAGGGGTATCGTATCTTCCTGCTCAGTCACCGGCGTCTCCGTGTTGCTCCGCGCCCATCGCCGCAACCTGCGGTCCATTCAAGCGGCGCGCCTGACCTACCTGCCTCAATCCGAATACCAGCGCGCCGATGACGATTACACTGACGTAGGTTATCGAGCGGTCCAGGAGCGTGACGGCGACCGCGTCGGGACGTGCCAGGCTGATAACCAGGAGGCCGGTCACGCCGGGTTCGACCGCACCGACCCCGCCCGGGGTCGGTGCGATGCTCAGAATCGCGTGCCCCAGGGCTACCAGTGTCACCAGCGGAAAGCCGATGCTAAGGTCCAGCGCCTGAATCACGAAGTATAGCCTGGCGATCTCCAGGGCCCAGCCAGCGAACCCCAACATCATGAGAGCAGGCAGGTTCTTGAAGCTGCCCAACGTGCCCTCGTGAAAATGGTGGTAGGCTTGCTCCAAGCGGTGCGGTAGAAGCCGCGCCAACCGCACACCGTATAGCCTCATCACGAGTAACATGATAGTCAACCCCAGGGCCATCACCAACGCCGCTACTAGCAGGTAGGCGGTTATCGGTGATCCGTGCTTGGTCGTCAGGAGAACGGCCGTCACCGCAACTAGGGCTAGGATCGTCGCCATATCCAGGGCCCGCTCGGCCAGCATGGTGCCGAGGCTCTTTGAGAAGCTGCTACCTGAGTCCTGCGCGAATCCGTACGCGCGATAGGCGTCGCCCAGTCGGAGCCAACTGATTGCGTTCACGAACCATCCGATGAGGATGAGCCGGGCACATTCGAGCGTGGATGGGAGCCTCGCCCCCGGCGCAGAGCCTATGCCCGAGTTGCGGGCGAGCATGCGCCATCGCAGCCCTCTGAACCAAAAACTGGCGTAGTACAGCACGAAGCCTGTGGCGTAAAGCCAGGGGTTCATTGAACGAACGCTTTCCCAAGTTGCGCCCCAGTCGTGGTTGAACCGGGTGGCCGCCAGGGCCACGGCGGCGACCGTGAGGGCGACCGAAAGCAGCGCTGTTGGGGAGAAGAGGCGCCGTTTGAGGGAGGCGTTCGACTGTTGATTAACGTTCGAGGGCCGCATCTTAAAGTGGACGCCTCTGGGGCACCCCGGGACGCCGAGGGTATTGCGGTGGAGTTGGCGATGTCTTCTCCAGCACTAGTAGCGTCGCCTTGCGGCCCGGCCCGCCGACCTCGACCTGTCTAACCTCTTTCACAAACCCTCCGACCGCTTCGATGGCGCGTCGGCCCGCATCCAGCTCGTCGCCGATCTCAGGTCCCTTTTGAATGACGACGACCCCTCCGGTCCGGCAGAACGGTAACGTGAGCTCCGCCAGAGTGGCAACCCCGCCGACAGCCCTGACCAATGCGAAGTCGAAGCTCTCCCTCAGTATCGGGTTCTGCGCGAGAGTCTCTGACCTTTCAGTCCAGATTTCCACATCACAAAGGCCAAGGTCGGATAGAAGTAGGGTTAGGAATGCGGTCTTCTTGGCCGTGGCCTCCACCAACGAGGGTCGCAGTCCGGGGAACGCGATCTTCAACGGAATGCCCGGAAAACCTGCCCCGCTTCCTACATCCACAAACCGTCCTGACTCTAACATCCCCGAAGGTATTGCGAGACTGACGGTAAGGGAGTCGAGAAAATGCCTCATCTCCGCATCCTCGAGCGCCCCGGCGGATGTAAGGTTGATGGAGGAGTTCCACTCGACAAGCTTCTCAAGGTACATCTGGAACTGATCGAGCTGCGCAAGGCTGAGCTCGATCCCCATCGCCTCGGCGCCCCGGCGCAGTCGTTCCACCTGTCGTGCTCCGATCGGTTCAACGCCCGGCCGTCGGTAAGGAGCGATTATAGCACCGGCCGGCACACGCCCCGTGAGATGCCGAGTCTCCGCACCGTTGACACGCCCGAGCCATTTCCACTACACTGCCGCAATAATCAAATATGTGCCCGGGGGGAGCTTGGGAGGCCAGGCTGAGAGGTTCCGACATCGGAACGACCCCAAAAACCTGATCTGGGTAATGCCAGCGTAGGGAAGCGGTCTTCCGTACTTATTGAGCCACCCAGTCTGGGTGGCTCTTCTGCTTTTTGAAGCTGAATCGCCGGACCGGGCCTCGAAAGGGGACTACGATGGAGATCAGACTCGGAGCGGCTGTGATGGTCCTAGTGGTGCTCGGCTCTCTGGCGGCATGCGGCGACAAGGACGAGGATCGAGAGCTCGTCATCATGACCCACGACAGCTTCGACATCGGTGAGGAGGTCATCAAAGAGTTCGAGGAGGCCAACGACGCCACCGTGGTCATCCAGAAGGCGGGCGACGCCGGCCAGGCGTTGGTCCGGGCGATCCTCGAAAAGGGCAATCCGTCTGCCGATCTCCTGTATGGCATCGACAACACTTACCTGGGAAGGGCCCTCGACGAGGAGATATTCGACAGCTACGAGTCGAAAATGCTGAACAAGGTCCCGGGCCGGTTCATTCTGGACGACACCAACCACGTAACGCCCATCGACTACGCCTATGTCAATCTCAACTATGACAAGGCATTCCTGGATGACGCCGGGATGGCGCCTCCGTCCACGCTCGAAGAGCTAACGGGCCCCGATTGGAATGGCAAGCTGGTAGTCGAAAATCCCGCGGTTTCGTCCCCCGGCCTCGCGTTCCTAATCGCGACAGTCGCCTACTTCGGCGAGGACGACGATTACGACTACCTCGATTTCTGGAAGGACCTGAGAGCCAACGACGTCCTGGTCAAGGATGGTTGGAGCGAAGCCTACTACACCGACTTCTCCAAGAACGGCGGCGACAGGCCCCTGGTCGTGAGTTACGCCACCAGCCCGGCCGCCGAGGTCTTCTTTTCAGAGGTC
>JAQBTI010000372.1 GCA_027624995.1 Chloroflexota bacterium | reverse complement strand
AGACATTGTGGCCGCCGATAGACCACATGAACCCGTCGATGGGCGTGCCGACGTGTGGTGCGACCATGTTGTCCCAGAGCTTGTCCGGCGTTACCGGATAGTCGAGGAATGTCAGCGCCCAGCCGTCGTCGTTCGACATAACTCTGCGTCGTTTACCGCTACGTGTCATTGGGATCCTCCTCAGGGATAGGGTTCGGGGTTCAGGGGAACAGGGTTCGGGGTCCAGGGGAACAGCCGGTTGCAGAGCGGGCTGTTCCCCATTTGGGGGGTGGCAATGGGTCTATTTGAGCAGAATGTCCTTCTCGTCGAGAAGCACGATGAAAGGCTCTCCCCACTGGTCCTGATTGTCAGTCGACCATGGGTCTTCGCTTCCTTCCGGGCGGAAGCGGATACCCCAGTCTCCGCCGAAGATGAGGTGGGCGTACGCCTGGCCGGAATCGGTCACCGGCGCGTAGAGGGCGGGCACGGGAGTTCCGTCGCCGTCGCTGCTCCAGCCGGTCACCTCGTAGACCCCGTGCGGGTGGCCTGCTTCGTAGAGCCGGACACGTCGAATCGGCGCCGGCTCGCGTCGCGGCTCGTACACCGACATCGGCATGTAGTCGCAGTTAGGGTTTTCTTCGACCTCGATGTAGATCGATTCGGGGAGGGGCACTGTTCAACTCCAGTACTTGATGGGCTATCTCCGGCTGGCGTGCAGGATGGTGAGGCCGATCACCTCGTCTCCCTGGTATCGAACGATCACGTCGTCGTCTGTCAATTCACTGTCAGTGGCAACGCTGGGCTTTTTGAAGTTGACATATAACGTGTCGGCTTCAGCGTCATAGGAAGACCAAAGGTAACCGGAGGGAGAATCTTTCACTGCGGCAGTGAGCTTCAAATACTCTGCGACATTTGTCATGGCCATAGCTGAACCCTCCTATCAAGGGATGCGCGTCTCCTTGTCCAGAACGCTGTTATGATGAATCCATCGTCCTCGAATTCCCGGTATACCGCGACCAGCCATTTCCCGGGTTCATATTCACGGACGGCGAGGTGTTCACCTCCAGTGCCTTCCAGGACTCGTTCAGGCGCAGTGATCGTTTCGAGTATTTCGTACCTGAGACCTGCGATCTCGTTATGCTCTTCTACGATGTGGGACCAGCGCTCATCTGTCAATCGAATGGGAGTCCCGTTGACGGAATCAGTGGTAGACAACATAGATGCGTCCTGCTATATCCCCATCACGTGATAGCCGGTGTCCACGTAAATGATCTCGGCGCTCACGCCACTCGAGAGGTCGCTGCACAGGAACAGGGCGGTCTTTGCGACCTCCTCAGCCGTGATGTTTCGCTTCATGGGCGACCGCTCGGCGTGTACTCGCTTCATGTCGCGATAATGACTGATGACGCGGGAGGAGAGGGTGTCCAGTGGACCGGCGGATATGGCGTTGACGCGGATGTTGGCGGGGCCGAGGTCGTATGCCAGGTGCTTAACCTCGTTCTCCAGCGCCGCCTTTGCCGTGCCCATCACGTTGTATCCGGGAAAGATGCGGTCACTGGCCTGGAATGTCATCGCGATGATGCTGCCTCCCTCGGTCATGAGGGGAGCGCCGTAGCGCGCAACGGGTAGCAGCGAGTATGCACTGATGTCCATGGCAGTGCGGAAGCCTTCCCTGCCGGTCTCGATGAACGGGCCGCCCAGATCGTCCCGCTGGGCGAAGGCGATGCTGTGGACGATGATGTCCAACTTGCCGAACGCCGCGCCGACAGTTTCATAGGCCTCTTGCACGTTTGCGTCATCGCTCACGTCGCACTCGACCAGTATGGGGTCGTTCAGGCCGCTTGCCAGCTTCTCCACGGTGTCCCGGACACGCTCGTTTTGATAGGCGATGGCCAGCCGCGCACCGGCCCGATTCAGTATCTCGGCGATGGACCAGGCGATGCTCCTGTGGTTCGCGACTCCGAATACGACACCGGTCTTGCCGGACAAGTCGATAGGATACATGACGGTCTCCTCCGCAAGTCTATTCCCAGCATTGTAGAGGGGCGCTGCGCCAAACGTAAAGCGTGTCTTCTAACAGAAAGACGTGTGAGGCGTTGTATTATGTAACTAACCGGTCTAAAACATGTGGTAGGCGGTTAGTACGAGAGAGGTTGGGTCAACTTGATAGTGCAATGGGTGCTTTTCCCAGTGAAAATGTTGGTATAGTCGGTTAGAATAAAGATATCAGGGCGCGGGGGGGCCGATATCGCGTAAAGGAGCGGCAATGAACAGGACAGCAGTTTCGAACGATCCCAGGGAATTGATGGCCGAACATTTGGATGTGTTGAGAGACTACGCGAAACGGGTGGTTGTTAGCAGCGATGTGTTGGCTGTGAGTGAGGAGGAAGACAAAAACCAGCGAATGGGCGAGTATCTCGCGATTGGCGAGAGCTTCGACCTGACCTACAGCGAAATGGTCGGACAGATATTCAAAGGTCTGCACAAGGCGCAGAAGGGATGTGGCTGCCCGACATGTCGTAGCCGGGCGTCGAGGCTGGAACAGCCGTAGACGGTTCGGGACCGGCATAACCGATCAGTACACGTTTCAATATCTCTGTTGACGCACTGACTATATTTGGCTGGGCTAGCGCCCTCTTGAAACCGCGCCGCCGAGGCGGGAAGCCTTTCGCTCTCGCCTCGGCGCTTCTTTTTATTGCCCCTGCGATGTGCCGAACGCCTCGGCGATCAAACGGTACGACTGTTCGCGCGCCTCGTACGCGTAGCACGTCGTTACGATGCCGATGTCGGAGGTACCGTATCGACCGGCAAGCTCCACCAGCCGCGATTTGACTTGCTCGGGCGTTCCATCAACATAGGCGGGCTTCAGGCTGTCGATGTATTGCTGCGCCGACTGCGGTAGGCGGTAGGCCGACGCCTCCTCCGGCGAAAGGAGACCTTCGGTGAGTCCCAGGTGTTGGGCTGCCTTGTTCAGGTTGCGGCTCGAAGCCAGAAAGTGCGCTT
>JAQBTI010000371.1 GCA_027624995.1 Chloroflexota bacterium | reverse complement strand
CTGTCCTCTCCCCCTCGACGGGGGAGATTAGAGAGGGGGTGATGTGCGCCACGCAACGTCGCCACTGGCAACGACATCGCTCAACCACGCCACAGTCACCCGGCACCGACTCAACCCCGCGGAGCCGGACCGAATCCAGGTCGGTAACCTCGCCACCCCAACAAACAAACCCTCTCAATCGTAGGGGCGCGACGCTCGCGCCCTTCCCGGCGTCTACCGCATCCAATTGACCCAACCACACCACGAGCACCCGACACATCACCAGCAGTTGCAGTCCTATTGTCGAGACCTACTCCTCAATGAGGCTAAACCTCACGGTACCAGCCATCCAAGTTGAATACATCACATGATCCTGTGATATTTGGGAAGATATCCGCGCAATCGCATGTCCCTGAGCACCAAACCCCTGACAATCAACCGCCCTACCCTCCTCACCTGCCCAAACCACCCCTTGACAAACCAAGAACACTCGTTCATAATAAGAACTAACGAGCACATCCACCGACGACGGCGCGCACGATGCTGGGCTTCTCTGCTGTCGGTGGTTGGCGGTCAACGGTCGGCGGTTGGTTCCCCGGCTGTTCACTGACCACTGTTCACTGATCACTGCCCCCCGCCCTGTCCCATTCTTGTTTCAAAGTGTCCTATTTCGTCCCGTTCAGTCCCACGCTCAGCTTTGAGCAGTGGGACAAAATGAAACACCGGAATCCCACTCTCCCAAAGCTAAATAGGACAGAAAGGTACAAAATGGTGCAACACCAAAAACATTTGCAGTTGAAATGGAAGATATACGAGTCGCCAAACATGCCGGTCTCCCGCCTGCCTCCCGTTCTCGTCAGCTGGCCTACATGACGCTATACTGACCGCAAGACCGGCGACGACACTCCCATACGAAACCACGCCAACTCTCAAATATCGGAGCGAACGATGATAAACCAGGAACGCCTTCTCGCAACCCTCTTCGATCTCATACGGATTGACAGCCCTTCCGGCGAAGAGGAGGAGATGGCCCGGCATGTTAGCGGGAAGCTGGAGTCGATGGGCTTCTCAGTCGAGCGCGACGACTACCGCAACGTGATCGCCCGGAGAGGCGAGGGGACACCCCTCATCCTGTCCGCGCACATGGACACCGTCGAGCCTGGCAGGGGCATCAAGCCCAGGATAGAGGGAGACCGCATCGTCTCAGACGGCACGACGATACTCGGCGGCGACTGCAAGGCCGGCGTCGCGGCGATTCTGGAAGGGCTGGAATCCGTCCTGGAGGACGGCGGGGAGACGATTGCACTGGAGGTCATTCTCACGCGCGAAGAGGAGATCGGCCTCATGGGAGCGCGAAAGCTTGACCTCGCGAAGGTGCGAGGCAAGGAAGCTGTCGTGTTCGACGGCGTCGGCCCCGCATCGCAAATCATGTCCGCTTCGCCAACCTACGTCGGGTTCGACATCGACATCACCGGACGGGCGGCGCATGCGGGATTGGAGCCGGAGAAGGGCGTGTCGGCAGTCCGTATTGCGGGTGAGATCATCACGAGGCTGCCAAACGGCCGGTTAAACGACGAAACAACGTTCAACATCGGCAAGATGGAAGGCGGCCAGGTGCGGAATGCGGTGCCGGAGAAGGGCACGCTCGTGGGCGAGTTTCGCAGCCGCGACCCCGAGCAAATCGTCAAGCTGGGATTGGAGGTCGAAACTGTCGTGGAGCAGGTCCGCAAGCTGTTCCCGGATGCGGCTGTCGAATTCGTCATGGACACCCACTTCCACGGGTACGAGCTGACGGAGAAGGACCCGGCGGTGAAGCGCGTAGCGTCGGCGTTGCGAGGGTTGGGGCTGGAACCCGACCTCCAGGTGTCGGGCGGCGGCACCGACGGCAACGTGTTCCGGAGCCACGGCCTGAGCGCCGCCGTCGTGGGAATGGCCGACTACAACGCCCACACAAAGAAGGAGTACGTCGTCATCCCCGAGCTCGTCGATGCAGCGCGACTATGCGAGGCGCTGGTAAGGGGGCAGGGAGTCTGAGCACGCTACGGTCATTAGACCCAGCGAATGCAGTCACACCGTCGCCTCGAAGTAGATGTCGACTCGGTCGGTGGTCCACGTCGCCACGCTGCACCCGAAGAAATCCCGGTCCTCCGTCCAGATCGGGCAGTTCAGAGCAAGGGCGAGCGCAACATAGGGCCAGTCCGATTCGTCTACGCCCCGCAGGCGCCTGCGAGCTTCGGTTTCCCGGTCGACATAATACGCGTCTGCGATTGGTATTACGATATTCGGCAGCCGATTGACATATTCCTCGATGTCACTTCGCTGCCCCGAGCCTGAGGCGATGCCGCGCTTCTCCAACACCTTGGGCAATGTGTGACGTAACTCATCATAGGCAATTTCAGGAGTGACAAGGTTTGCTTGACTACCGTATGACTTGAACAACTGCCGGACCCGACGACCCAAAGTTGCCCGCATATTTATGTTTGCGTCGACTACTATCGTCTTAGCTCTGGTGTCGGAGCTCATTGAACTCTTCTACCATCTCATCAATGTCTTCTTCGGTGATTCCATGTTCCCCAAGGAGCGCGTCGATTCGTTCCCCAATCTGCTCCATTTCTTCCAGTTCCTTCTCGTCGACCTTGCGCGGCGTGGGAAGGTAGTACCCTACCATCTGACCGTGACGGGTCACTGCAACCGGCTGGGCAGACTCCATGTACCGAGCCAGGTCCTTCCGGAATTCGCGAACACCCACATGAACGAGCTCTCTCACCATGAATTCACCTCACATGATTGTGTACACCAAGTGTACACAACACGTCGCCCATCGTCTACGCTCGCCTTCAACAACAGGCCGCCTGGGCAGATATCCACGTCACTCCTGCGCGAACAGGTCACTCACAGGCACTCGAAAGTCATCGAACACCGGC
This sequence comes from Chloroflexota bacterium, assembly GCA_027624995.1. Taxonomy (GTDB): domain Bacteria; phylum Chloroflexota; class Dehalococcoidia; order Lucifugimonadales; family CATQGZ01; genus CATQGZ01. The sequence goes on along the minus strand of JAQBTI010000371.1, from coordinate 92 downwards.
CTGCCGTCAAGCTCGTCGCCTTCGTGGAGGTACCCCGCCTCACCGCCTGGCCGGTAGACCATAACCGACCGGGTATCCGGGTAGACAACCCA
>JAQBTI010000370.1 GCA_027624995.1 Chloroflexota bacterium | reverse complement strand
GGCTTGTCTGGGGGCGACGAGTTCGGGTGCGCCCACGACCGGCAGAACTGTGAGCCTGCGATCGGCTGATGGCGCAACAGGGAAGCCGCCGGGCCCAACTGCTTTGACGCGCCATGTGTGTTGGCCCGCGTGCGCCAAGGGTTCAGTCGCGTAGCAGACGTTTCGCTGGCTGGTGACCGTCTCGCCGGCTGGCGACGCGACTTCGAGGATGTAATGTTCCGCATTCTCGCTGGGGAGCCATTTGAAGGGAACTGCACCGGCGGGAACTGTGGCACTCTCAGCGGGATCAACGAGTTGGAAGTCGCCGAGAGGCTTCGCGACGCGGAAGGGACGCCAGTGCCCCTCGACCCGCGTGACGGAGCATGTGGCCGCGATATCCCATTCTCCGTGTGCCACAACAGTCCACTCGTAGCTGCCGGCGGTCAGGTCTGCGAGCTCGGAGTCGCTTGTGGTTGCGTTGTGCTCGGCAGCCGGGCCGCCCGCGGCTGGGCGGACAAGAAGTGTGTAGTGCGAAACGCCCTCACACTCGGGATCGGTCCAATCAAATTTGATCGGCGAGCCCTCGACGAATCGGGATTCTTGTTCGGTCCTACCTGGGTGGGTTAGGCCAAAGACGCCGAGTTTGACACGGTAGAGTTCCTTTGTGGCTTGCTCATGGAGAACCTTCACCCGCTCAAGGATCTCAGCCACCAGGTTCGTCGGAAGGTGCTTCGCTTCCCGGAATATCCTGCCGATTTCCTCCTGCAACCGTTTTAGCTCAGCTTCTATGTTGGAGAGCTCTTCTTGTGACGAGGCTATCCGTATCGCCTGCATCGCTGCGCGGTATTGGGCATAGAGGCGATTTGACACCTCTCGCACTTGGACAACAGGAGGGTCGCTCAGGTGCGTTTCAACCGTGATCGTCAGAATTGGTGCCCAGTCGTATACAAGTTCGAGATCGCGAAGCAATTTGGCCTGCACGCCTTGTGCCCCAAAGGGCGTGGGATTGTCGTCCGATACGAAGATCCAGAGCGTGCGCCCCCCATCCTCCCAGTTGTCCTCACTGTAGCGACAGGCACGTTCGACGACGGTGCCAATGTCGGTCCGACCGCGGCAGTTCCGGCCACTTGGGGCGACTGACTTCAGGGACTGACTCGACGTGGACGAGAGGCGAAGTTGCTCGAACTTCTCTCCAAACTGGTAGACCTCCAAGGCTGTGCGGGGTCCGATCAGGGGGGCTCCAAAGTCGGAGTCTTGGACTCCCGCCCTTACAGCCCATTTGTCGCGGGCGTTGAGGTCCTGCTCCCGAATGCCGTCAAAGATGAGGCGTGCTGCGTAATCTGCCAGTCTGTCGTGAGGGAAATTCTCCATGCTCCCTGAGCGATCGAAAGTGACGATGATCCTCTTGACCGGCGGCTGCGCGACTTGCGCCACAGCCGTGAGTGCCGCGACCTGAAGGAGCAAGGCGGCTAGCATGATTTGCGGTGACATTCTCATCAAGCACCTCATTTCGTTAGTTCGAAACATCCCACGAGAGTCGAACACTGGATGAATACGTGTTTTCCGGAAATGATGCCTCGAGCAGCATGGGGTCTCTGTGCCTGCATTTGCATATGGCCCCCAGTCTTCCAACTGAAGGTCAGCGCGTTTGATGTCGAGGCGATGCAGGGCCGAGTGCCCGGGACAAACCAGCTCCTGGCGGCCGACAGCGCTGAAGAGAGGCGCGATGCCGGGCGCCGGCAGTTCGTGGACACTCGCTCGCCATACTCCATCTTCGCCACGTTCACAGGAGGTTAGCCCGAGTGAGTCTCCACGTGCGTTCATTGCAGGGAAGTAGAGCGTCTCTCCATCCGTCACGGGGCCCAGGCAGGATTCCATCTTGCGGAACCAATTGCCGGTATAGGGGATGTCGACTGTCTGTGTGAATCCGGGGGGGGTGAAGAGAACGATTTTCGATGCGGCATGTCTGTCGTCTGCGGCATACCAGCAGAGACTGCCGGATGCGGAACCGTTGGGCGACGGCAGGCCGATGCAAGGTGAATTCCAGTCGAAGCTGGAGGGTAGCGCTTTGAGGGGGACGGGCTCCTGGTAGACATCCTGTGGGTAGTTGGACATGTCGAGGCATAGAGCGTTTGGCCTGGCCTGGCTGGTGGCAATGATGTAGGAGCCGACCGCGGCCGGCTTTGACCAATTGAACTCCTGGTAGGAACCCGCAGCCACAGCGCGGAAGAAGCGGCCTTCCAACGCGGGCTCGGGTGATTCAGATAGCGGTCGGACGGGAAGGACACAAACCCCTTCGGTCGTAAGGATGACCAGCACGGTGGTGACGCCAGCTTTCGCGGCAGGGATCGTGGGCAAGTTGTACAGCAGCGGCGGTGCATGCGGGAGGAGTTTGCCAGGGAGTTCTTTGGCCGGCGCCCCATCGATGACAAGTCGGCAGACCTGCCGTCTACCTGACGCCAGGGCGATTCGGTGTATGTAGTTGGGATCTTCGGTCAGGACGTAGGCAACGGAATCGTACAAGACGGGACTGCTGACGTAGTTGAGTGTCTTCCGGTGTAGCGGGCACCTCCAGAGCACCTGACCGAACCCCTCTGAGCCGGTTCTGGTGCTTCGCGCCTCGATTGCCGCGAAGTGCGGGTTGAAGTAGATGAGCATCTCGTGGCTCGCCGCAGGAGCGGGGAGGAGGTCTTGTCCGATCGGTGCCTGCTTGTCGATTTCGAGGGCGGGGGGCCAAGCTTGGCTTGGGATAAGTACTGACGTGAAGTCCATGTCTGGCAGCAACGAGCCACAGCGGGCTTGGTTGCCGCCTTCCTGGGGCCATGGATGCGTAAGCGTTAGGGGTTTGCCGCATTTCCGGCAGTAGGTGGTACCTTGGTAGTTCAGCTCGCGGCAATTAGAACAGGCTTGGAAAGGGAGCGGAGACTCACAGTTCGGACATATGGGCTCCGGTGGCGGCTCCATGAAGAATGTTTCACAGTTTGGATTCAGACACCGGAAACAGGAGTCGGTCGTTGGAGGCAGAAGGTGCTTTG